>CAZAVR010000193.1:0-7363 GCA_964488435.1 uncultured Cytophagales bacterium
GTCTTCCTTTAGTTTAGGATCGAATTTAAAAAATGTTCCTGCCATAGTTGAGTCCAGTAAAAGGATATGCAGTAGATTGTAATCCTCTTTAATCATTTGAGAATCAGGATTGTTTTCAAATGACTTTTCAAATTGTCTGTAATCAATAAACGTAACAGGAAGATGCTCTTGTTTTGATTCCGCACACGCGAAGATGAATAAAACTATTGCTAAAAACTTGTTCATTGGAAATGACAAATTGTTCTCGTCCAATTATTTCGTATTTAAATCCTCGACTGGGTGCAGTTTGCAACTACACCCTACTATACTTACCCGTTTACAATGTGTTCCCTTTAGCAATTACCTACTCCGACAGTGCCACTTTTATACTACTCCGACCCCGCCATTATAATCATCCCCAAACCCATCAGGAAAAATACGAACATGAGATAAATATACCTGTAGGCTTCCTTAGGCGCATTTTTAAACTCCTTCCAGATAAATACCCCCCAGAATGCCGAGACCAGTGTAGCTCCCTGCCCAAGTCCGTAGGAAATGGCCGCCCCGGCCTTACCGGCTGCGATCAGATTGAAGGCATTTCCCAGTCCCCAGATAAGCCCGCCGAGAACGCCCACCAGATGTATCTTAAAACTGCCTCTGAAATAGGCCCCATAGGAAACGGGCGCTCCTTCAAATGGTCTCTTCATCACCAAAGTGTTGAAAACGAAGTTACTCACAAATATCCCGACAGAGAATACAAACATGGCGGTATAAGGCGTCATTTTCCCGATAGCAGGATGAACAAAATTCTCCAGGTCCATGGAAGCCGCCACAAAACGATAGAAGAACGACATGAGTACCCCCGCCGTCAGCGACAGAATAATCCCTTTGGAGGAAACTTTCTGCGCCTGCCTGGCCTGCTTTCCGTAGGCAATGGCATTTAAAACGATCGCTACGGTAACCAGCCCCACTCCACCAAACAACAGCATAGGGTCGCCCTTGGATAACGCAAAGTAATTGATCATGACGCCAAGAACCAACGCAAGTCCTATGCCCACCGGAAACGCAACCGACAGTCCGGCAATAGATATGGCTGCCGATAATAAAATATTGGCAGCATTGAACACCACCCCACCTATAAATGCACTCCGGACATTGCCCCATTCCGCTTGACGCAGATCGGCGATAAAACTTCTCCCATCCTCGCCCAGACTACCCAGCGTAAACGCCGACAAAAGAGAGAACAGCAAAATCCCTATCACATAATCCCAGTAAAACAATTCGAACCTCCACGACTTCCCTGCTAGTTTTTGGGTGTTCCCCCAGGAACCCCAGCAGATCATGGTGATTACGCAGAAAACCACCGCCAAAACATAATCATCTATTATAAACATATCTGCACATCATTAAATCTAATGGACTTTAAAGACTACGGTCTGCTCAGACCAATTCATTTCTGTAAGGAATGGCAGCCTGTGCCCCCATACGTGTTACCGTAACTGATGCAGCCCGGCAAGCCATCTTAACCGCATCGACTATGTCTTTCCCTTCAGCAAGACCTACACAAAGCGTTCCGCTAAAAGTGTCTCCTGCTGCCGTCGTATCCACCGCCACCACTGCTTCGGCAGGTATCTCATGGTAGACATTTCCCTGTTTGATCAGCGCGCCCAGCGATCCCAGTGTAATCACCACCGTCTCTACTCCCTTATCACTTATCAGGTCTGCCGCCTTCCGTGCCGACGCCCAGTCAGTTACGCTCACTCCCGACAGCACTTCCGCCTCTCCCTTGTTAGGCGTAATGATCGTTACATTTCTCAGAATAGCTTCGGATAGTGCCCGGGCCGGAGCGGGGTTCAGCACCACCTTAACGCCGTTAGCGGCTGCTATATCCGCTGCATATTCTACTGTTTCTATCGGTATTTCCAACTGCATCAATAGCAGATCTGCCGCTTCAATGACCGATTTCGATTTCTCAATATCCAAGGGACTTAAGAACGAATTGGCGCCCGGAGCCACCAGAATGCAGTTCTCGCCACTTGCATCCACAGAGATCAAAGCCACACCCGACGGATGTTCGGCGTCTGAATACACATGATCGGTTTTGATGTTCTCTGCATTGTAAAGTTCAACGGATTGTCGCCCGAAAAGGTCATTTCCCGTTTTGGTGATGAAAGATACGTCCCCGCCCATCCTCGCAATCGCTACCGCCTGGTTGGCGCCTTTTCCTCCCGGGTTCATCATAAATTGCCCTCCGATTACCGTCTCACCGGGAGCAGGAAGACGGTCGGCCTTGATGACCATGTCCGTATTGGAACTTCCTACTACAACTATTTTCTTACCGATAGCAGAATTCACTTTTGAAATATTTTTATACCAACTATTAAAATTTCGACAAACTTAAACAGGATAACATTAGAAAAATTGCAAAAATTATTAGTTTTCAAGAATTTAAAAACAAGACAATAAAATACAAATCTCTGTTTATCAATAATTTAAAAAATAAAAATGAATAAATTTTCAATAATTTAAACTATTTTTACAAGCTTTGATTTTCTTCACGATCCCGTACAGGTCCGAAAAACTCCCATTATGTTGCAAGCCGAAGCGCTGGTGTTACTGGTCCATTCCCTTTCGGGAACCGAAAAGAAAAGATTCCGGACTGGAAGAAAAGAAACCGATTATACGGCGTTATACGACATTATAAATGAACACGAAACCCTTTCCGTCAAAGACTTAAAATCAGCATTTGAAAAGAAAAGGAAGGGCGCAAACTTCACATCTACGACCTCTTACCTCTATAAGGTCATACTCGACGGACTTTTGTCCATACGGGAGCAGCAGGACAGCAGCTATGCCGTATTCAGCCTGATTCTTAAATCACGGGTCCTGTTCGAAAAGTCACTTTTTGAAGAAGCGCTGGATTACCTGGAACAAGCCAGAAAAAAAGCTGTAAGTCAGGAAAATCATATCGCACTGCTGCTCGCCTCCAGACTCGAGCTCGAGTATTTACTTTTCCTGAACCTTCCTGACCTGTCTGAAAGGGATCTTCTCAACAAACATTTCAAAATAAACGAAGTCGTCAAAAACATCCGGAAAATAAACGAACACTCCTCCCTCTACGAGCTGCTTAAGCACCGGATTATCTATAAAGGGAACATCCGTTCTCAAAAACAAAAAGAATCGCTCAACGACCTCGTTATAAGTGAGATGAACATCCACTCTTCTCAAAAAGACAGTTTCGAAATACGAAAACAACATCTGCTGTTTCAGTCAAACTATCTGATAAGCGTAGGCGACTACAAATCAGCATTGCAGTCGTTCCGGGAGCTAAATGCCTTATTTGAGAATCATCCGGGATTTTGGATGAGCCAACCTTTCTACTACGTCAATGTACTTGAGGGGATTCTGGACAATTTGAGAGGCATGAAAACCTATGCTGAGATACCTTATTTCGTTCAACAACTGCAAAAAATAGAGGCGCATGCAGCAGGTTTACAAAATCAGATCAATGCGCTCACTTTTCTGTATGAACTCTTTCCGCTGATAGACCAGGGAGATTTTGAAGCAGCCGGTGAGGTCATCGAAAAACACAAAGAAACCATCAACAGAAAAGAAAACCTGGGTTTAACCATCAGGGCAGAAATATCGTTGTACCTTTCTATCATCCAGATTGGCTTCCGGAATTACAAATCAGCACAAAAGATACTGTGGAAGGAAATCGTACGGGGAAACAACATTTACATTCTCCCTGTCTACCGCACCATACGACTGATCAATCTGATCGCTCACTACGAGCTGGGCAATACGGATATCATTGCCATTGAAAGTCGTTCGATAAAAAGAGAGATCTCAAAAGCCGGCAAAGGTTACAGGGTGGAGCATATCATACTGACATTCATGACCAAGGAAAAAAGAATCATGCTTCCCAAAGACCGGGAAAAACTTCAAAAAAAGTACGACGCGATCCTGAAAGATATTCGGGAAGATGTCTTTGAAAAACAACTTTTAAAATCCTTCGATTTTACAGCATGGATTGAATCCCGGATTTACAGAAAACCTCTGTCCGATATCCTGAAAGCCCGATTCAGTGTCAACCTGTAATCATCTGCTTCAAAAAATTGAAATACTGAAGCCCTTCAAACTCAAAGAACAATCGTCCTGTTCTGGTAAATAAAGACCCGATCGTTCAAAACCAGCTTCAGCGCCTTGTAAAGCACCAATTTTTCCGTATCCCGCCCCAAGGTGGCCATGTCGGATGCCGAATGCCTGTGGTTGATCCGCTTGGTATCCTGGGCGATAATAGGCCCCTCATCCAGGTCATTATTCACAAAATGTGCCGTTGCGCCAATCACTTTAACACCACGCTCATAAGCCTGCCTGTAGGGATTGGCTCCAACGAACGCAGGTAAAAACGAGTGATGAATATTGATAATACGTTCCGGGAAGTGGCTCACAAAGAACGGCGACAATACACGCATATATTTGGCCAGAACGAGGTACTGCGGATCATAATCTTTCAACAACTGCAAAATTTCGGCTTCATGCTCTTCCCTGGTTTTCCCTTCATGCGGTACATGAAAAAACGGGATATTAAATTTCCCTACAAGTGGTTCAAGCACGTTGTAATTGCTGACCACGGCCAATATATCTGCATCCAGTTCATTATAAGCATAGCGGAGCAGAAGTTCACCCAGACAATGATGCTCTTTGGTCACCATCAGCACGACCTGCTTCTTCTTTTTCGGATTCATCCTGAGCCTGATTCCCTGTGGCAACTCCCGGTACAGCGCGCTGAGGAGAAGATCAGGATCTGCCTGCCCTTCGAACTCCGTACGCATAAAAAAATAGCCCGAGGGGCTTACGTACTCGTCGTTACGCGAAATATTCATCCCATGCTCAAAAAGAACCCGGGTAACCACGAAAATAAGGCCCTTGTAATCCGGGCCGTCCATTAAAAGAATATGATGATCGTTCATTGCAAATAATACACTGTTGCCAGAGGCTTGAAAAGCCACAAATATAGTCTATTCACAGGGAATGACTGGCCTGATGATGGCGTATTACCAGAGTTTCTGCGGATATGCGCCATCCCGGTGCAGCTGATCCAACTGCTGTTGCACAGAAGGCTTGTCTTCCGGGTAGGTAACACCGAACCAATCCGACGAACTCGTGAAAACCCGGCATGAACCCTCTCCGCTTGTCAGAAGACTGGTCATCACATAAGGTATATAAAACTCAGCCTTGGGCGTATTCAGGTTCGCTCTGGCATAAGCCTCAAACATTTTCTGCGTACTGGCAAAAACGCCGGGCTTAAATCCCCAGAAATTCATGGAAACCGGCGTATCCGCAGCAAGTTCACTCCTTACCCCGTTTTCCTCGAAATAAATAACTCCGTTCTCTTCAAAAATCTTTGTTCTCTCCACCACAGACTGGAGATCCCCTCCTTCCTCAACCACGCACACACCCCTGGAAACTGTTCCGTTTTCAGACAATGTCCGTTTCAGCTCATACCCGATCATGGCATGCCTGCTCTCTTCGGAGTCATTTGAAAGAAAAGAAGCCATGGTAGCAAAAGCCTCCTGTCCGTAAAAATCATCCGCATTGATAACGGCAAACGGAGTATGCGTATAATCCCACGCACACAGCATGGCATGGCCTGTCCCCCAGGGCTTCACGCGGTCCACTACACCGAGATCCTCCGGCACATAAGACTGAACTCCCTGAATCGCAAAATCAAAGTCAATTTTCCCTTCCAGTTTGGGAGCGAAAACCTCCCTCGCCTGGTCGCGTATTTCCTCACGGACAATAAAAACGACCTTGCCGAAGCCGCCTCGGATAGCGTCAAAAAGAGAATAATCTATGATCGTTTCTCCGTTAGGTCCAAACTGATCCAACTGCTTAACGCCGCCGTATCTGCTGCCGATACCGGCAGCTAAAATTAGAAGTGTGGGCTTCATTACCAAAAAAATGTTCGAGTGTTATTTGTTAGTTTTCTTATGTGCGCTCAGGGATTATTTCGACAGGCTCAATATTTCGACAAGCTCAATATGACACTCGACAAGCTCAATATGACATTCGATAGGCTCAATATTTCGACAGGCTCAATATGACATTCGACAGGCTCAATATTTCGACAAGCTCAATATGACACTCGACAAGCTCAATATGACATTCGATAGGCTCAATATGACACTTGAAACGCTGAATATGACATACGCACGCTGAAATTTCGCCTGCTCCGGAATCTTTCCCTTTGCGTCTGCAAATAAAGTACAATGGCGCCGATTACCAAAAAAAATGCGCTGCAGGGAAGCTTGCAACGCATTATCAAATCAACCTAATTAAAAAATAAACTAAACGGCAAAACTTTCTCCGCAACCACAAGTGCGAGACGCATTGGGATTGACAAATTGAAAACCTTTTCCATTCAGACCATCGCTAAAATCCAGAACCGTACCGGCCAGATAGAGGATGCTCTTTTTATCAACTACGATTTTAACGCCTTTGTCCTCAAATACCATATCTCCTGCTTTCTCCTCGCTGTCGAACTCCAGGTTATACATCAAACCCGAACACCCACCTCCTTCCACACCCACGCGGATGTGGCTACCTCCGTCCTTTCCCTCCTCTGCGCGAAGTGCAAATATCTTGTCTTTTGCTTTCTCAGTGACCGTTACCATCTTGATATTATGAGATAAAATTGCAACAAAACGAACTTCAGGTCATAAAGGAACCAATGGAATACCATCCCCCCGTCACGACCGGAACTGATCCATTTCGCTCGTCTGATAAGTCAAAACCTATGCCGCGAGAGATGCTCAGCTTATTATAATAAACCCCCGGCTAAAACATTAAGTTCAAATTTATTCCAAAAACAACTCAGAAGCGATTCTGTCGGCAAATAGCTTTCCGGCCGAAGTCAATAACAGTTTTCCGTCCCTGTCCTGAATCCATCCTCTCTGCTTCAGCTCATCGACGGACTCGCTGCGCTCCCGCAGAAAACGACCTTCTGAAATCTCCTCAAGAAGGCTGATCTCGCAACCCCAGATCGTCCTCAAACCCGTCAGCAGGTACTCATTTACCTGCTCTGCAAGCGCCAGGTGTTCAGCGGTAAACGGGATTTCTCCGGATTGCACTGCTTTTATGTAGCGGGCGTTGTTTGCGACATTCCACTGACGGCTGCTTCCATTGTAAGAATGAGCACTCGGTCCCACCCCAAGGTAGGGCTTTCTTTTCCAATAGGATGTATTGTGCCTGCTGTACGCTCCTGACCGGGCAAAGTTGGATATCTCATACTGCTCATACCCCTCTTTCCCGAGACTTCCAACCAATAATTCAAATTGTGCCGCAGAAAACTCATCTTCCACTGGCCGCATCTTCTTCT
>CAZAVR010000194.1:0-7347 GCA_964488435.1 uncultured Cytophagales bacterium
GAGAGCCCGGCGGCGGACCTTTCTGGGTTCATAACCCGGATGGAAGCTCCTCGCTGCAGATTGTAGAGTCTGCACAGGTTGATCTCAATGATGCGGCACAAAAGTCGGTTTTCCAGAATGCGACGCACTTTAACCCCGTGGATCTTGTCTGTGCCCTTCGGGACAGGCATGGAAAACCTTACGAGCTGGAATCTTTCCGCGACCCGGAGACGGGCTTCATCTCCAACAAATCAAAAGATGGAAAGGAACTAAAAGCACAGGAACTACCGGGGCTTTGGAACGGCTCCATGGCCAACTGGAACACGATTTTCGTAGAAGTACCCCTGATCACCTTTAATCCGGTGAAGACGGTGAATGATTTGCTGAGAGATCAGCATCAATAAAGCCCGGATCAGCAAAGATAAGCCGGTCATATAAAAAGGTCAGCCTCGTATTTTCACGATCGGCTGACCTTTTATATTTACTTTCAGCCACACATATCCCATCTGGACTATACCCTTCTCCAGGCTATACGGCACCTGTCTTTTGCATCTCAGTTGCGCCAAATAGTTCTGTGTTGATAAATAAATTTGGATTTCATGAAAAACAATTCTAGTATTGCAGTGCACTACTACACTAGTACACTAAAAAAGACTCATGATCCAGATAGAAGACCTCTGTTTTAACTACGACGCCAGACGGCCAGTGTTCGAAAACCTTTCCATCAGCCTGCTTCCTGGCAGTATCTATGGGCTTTTGGGAGAGAACGGAGCGGGCAAATCTACCTTCCTCAAAATCATCGCCGGCCTGGCTTTCCCAAAAAGGGGAACGATCAATGTGATGGGGTACAGACCAAAAGATCGTAAACCCGATTTTCTCGAACAGCTCTTTATTGTTCCTGAGCAATTCACGCTTCCGAATTTGACACCCAAAAGTTACGCGAAACTCTATGCACCCTTCTATGCCAACTTCGATGCTGCGTACTTCGCCAGTTTGCTCGGGGAATTCGAAATCCCGGAGAATCATAAGCTTTCCGCCCTATCCTATGGGCAAAGGAAAAAGGTACTGATCTCCTTCGCGTTGGCTACCCAAACCCGTCTGCTGCTTATGGACGAGCCGACCAACGGTCTGGACATACCCTCCAAGTCACAATTCAGAAGAGTAATAGCTGCGGCGCACACAAATGACCGTTGCTTTATTATCTCCACCCATCAGCTCCGGGATCTGAACAGTCTGATGGACTCACTCATTGTACTGGCGGAAAGGAAAATATTAATCAACCACTCCATTGATAACCTTACCAGGCTGCTGCAGTTCCGTACCACGCTCACACCTGCCCCTGAAGCTCTTTACACAGAACAGTCTCTGACCGGCTATCACAGCATTTTACCCAATACTACCGGAACCGACAGTTTACTGGATACCGAACTTCTGTTTAAAGCACTTCTGTCTGAAAAAAGCGAAATCAGGAATTATCTCACCCCTACCCTATAAAAAAATGAACAACACTTTCAACCTCCATCGGTTCGGATTGCTTTTAAAAAAGCAAATCGTTGAAAACCGCGGGCAATTCCTGCTCGTCTCATTTGCGCTAACAGGAATTCTGACATTTTTGTATGGCTACTTCTATTTCGAATCTTTCCCCTCTGCAGACTCTAAAACCACCCTATTTGAATTTTCAGAATTGGCCTTCCGGTCAAAGATATTCTTAGCCGTCGGTATTCTGTTCCTGACTGTTATCCCGGGTCACTACTTCGTCAGGCTCAGCAACCCCGCGAGATCCACGCAGGAACTCACCCTGCCAGTTTCCACCTTAGAGACGACGCTGAGTGCATGGCTGCTTACTGTAATCGGCAGTATAATGATGTACTTATTGATCTTTTTTATAATTGATACCACATTTATACTGCTACTCAGAAAAGAATTTGAAAGCGTAAACATGTATGTTCCGCGGGGTACCGATTTGCGCACCATTAATTACAGATTTCGAAGTCTTTTTACGAATGCTTCTGCGCAGGATATTGGGGGAGTGGCAGCTCTATTTACAATAATCCCCTTCTGCTTCCTAATCGGTTCCGTGTTTTCCAGACGTTGGCATTACCTCCAGACCCTGGTATTTCTCCTGTTGACTTATGGTAGTTATATTGCCCTAAATCAAATCTACCATGAGAAATTTCTAATAGGGAAGGTCCGGATTGATCCTATTCAAAATCCGGTAGCTTCAGCCAACACTTTTTCATTTGTACTGCTATTCTCAATTGTAGCTTTGGGCAGTCTTCTTTACTTCCGATTAAAGGAAAAAGAAGTTTAAACCATTGATTTTAAACCAATATGGAATTCAAAGAGGATAAAGCCATCTACATGCAAATAGCCGAATTTGTGTTTGCGCAAATTCTATTAGGGCAGTGGCCTGAAGAAAAGAAAATCCCTTCAGTCCGTGAGCTGGCGGTTAGCCTTGAGGTCAACCCCAACACCGTCATGCGGACCTACGAAATGCTGCAACACATGGAGCTGATCTTTAACAAAAGGGGTATCGGCTACCATGTCGCTCCAAACGCAGCTGAAAAAGTCAAAGTTCACCGGAGACAGCAGTTCATCAATGAGGAGTTGCCCTCTCTTTTTCAAAACCTGTACCTGCTCGGAATGACACTTGAGGAGCTAAAACCACGATTCAACGAATTTATACAAACCCATTTCAACGCCGTAACTGATGAAAACAAGTAATGTCCTCCTGATCGGAATACTGATAACTTTTTTCTACTATCACCTTTTCCACCCTATGCTTCGCGATACCTGGGTAACCCGGGAGCAATACAATAGCCAACAAGAGCTAGGCGCTAAAACATTCAATGGAGATATGTACCTGTATAAAAAAATCCCCTTCCCGTCGGGAGCAACTTTTTCAAATATTACGGTGAGGGGGAAATCAGGCAATAAGAAAGGTCTGGTCGCCTCCATCCGTTGGGTAGCGAGCCATCAGACCGGGCTTAAAGTATCGGGTTACTACACTGACCAAATTTCCTACAAAATTAAAGAGGCTTCCCTGTTTATCAACATCCCAGAGAACATGTCTATTGCGCAACCCATAATCATTTATGGGCCTTCTCCGGCAACTATTGCACTGGAGAAGCTGGAAGACTTTGAAATTGTCCGCAGCGACTTTGAAAAGCCGCTAATGATCATCTCTACGGACAATGGGGGCTTGTTCCGGCAATCCCGACGTCTTGCAGGCCTCGTTCTAAATGAAGTTAGCACTAACGGACTTACGCTTAATGTTACCGAAACCAGCCTCTCTATGCAGGGCAATCTCAATAGACACACTACGATTCAGGCAAATCTCCAAAACTCAATATTCTCAGCCACGGCTCTGTCAAGTACCGAACTAACCATCGATGCCGATAGTACTTCTAAGATTACTTTTACAAGATTAAGCCCTGAAGTTCAAATCGCATCTGACATAAACAACCAAAAACATCCGCTTTTGTCCAAAATAGATCACTTAATTCTCAAGGGGTTTCCACGCGAAGTCGACTTGAATAATACAAAAATCGCCCGTATAAGCGGAAAGGTGAATCCATCAACGGTCATCAGCGGCACCACGACAACCATGACTGGTTTGATACCATAAAAAGCTCCCTCAGTTGCCCGCTGGATTTTATTGAAAAAATTCAGGCGACAGAAGTATCCTGTCGCCTGAAAAAGTAAATTCTCACCGGCTGTTATTAATTGAGGAAGACTGTTTAAAAATGAACACTTCCTGGCATGCTCTGCCCTGGAATAACCTGCCTCAATTCTCCGGGAAACTCGAAATCTTGCGGGCGTACAACATGCAAGGCAGCTCCAAAGGCAGTAGCGTGCGGCAATTCTGTGCGCATAACCTTGATCCGGGGATATTTTCTCGCCAATAATTGGGTAAATATCTCATTCCTGGCAAATCCCCCATCAACAAATAATGTCTCCGTCGACTCCACTTCGATAAGCGAAAGCGCATCACCGAGGATCTCTACCAATCCATGCATGAGATGGTGATAGGCGACATCCGGAGAAGAAAATGCCCTTACATGCCACTCCGGAAGTTCCACGGCGTCGACCTTACCGAAATTACCCAATAATGCAGGCTGATAAGGGGGACCCTCCACATCCAGATACTGCTCGTCAAACTCCACCGTCTGAAAATATTCGGGATGCAGATGAAAATGATCCGCTAATCTTGCTACCTGATGATCATGCTCCTTACCGAGAAAAACGCGGGATGCCTTCACCCCACTCCCCTCAGGCGTCATGTAGTGAAGACAGTCTCGGTTAAGTTGCTCGGTAGTCAGAGGTTTGGTAAGGAATGGATTAAAATTTATACACCACGTTCCCGTAGAAAGCAGTATAAAAGGCTTCTTGAAGGACGTACGATAGGGAATCAATGCAGCTGAACTGTCGTGTAATCCAAAACCCGAACGGATAACCGTATCCCCCTCACGAAGAATAAACGATGAAGACGCAATAAGCGGCGCCATTAGTTTTTGCAGGCCCTCGCTTTTCACCCATCCATGATAATTCATCATTTCAAAGCTCCATAGTGCAGTATGGCAACCCAGAGAGGTATAGTCGGAAACCTTGCGACCAGTCAGCAAAAACATGATGTACTGCGGAAAATGCAAGGACGTCCTGATTTTTTTGAACACCTCCGGTTGGGCATATTTAAGCCAGTACAATTGCTTACCCGAATTCAACATACCCATTGAAGGCGAGCCCGTTTCCAGGGAAAGTCGTTCGGCATCTCCGTAGTCGTTATAAAACTTCTCAGCGTACTCCTTCGGCAAAGGCTTCAGATAAGAATAAAGAGGGGTCAGAGGGCGATTCAGCTCATCCAGATGCACGAGACTTGCTCCGTAGGCCGACGCGTTCACCGCTGTCACCTCATAATCTTTATTAGATTTTATGCTACTCCAATGCTTCCTTACCCACTCTGTGATCAGAACAATATCGTCACAAACAAACCCGTCTTCGTCTGTAACCTCCGGAAGATTTTCGCTGTATTCCTCTACGATATGGAAGTCCTCATTAAAAAGTATATATTTTTTGTTAGTGCGTCCGATATCAAAGACTACTATTACCTTCATGTGTTTAATTTTTATGGATTTCTTGGGTCAGATGACTACCTGTACTAACTTATTGTTCATTTAATGCATTTCTCAACCAGCCGCCCCTGCATCTGGTTTGTCTAAAAAAATATTGACAATATACTATATAACTATGATGCTTAAGTGCGATATGTACAAAAAATTACTTAGCGCGGAAACACCTGCATCTTAACTCGCTGCTCCACCTTCATTTTTCAGTGAACGGTATAAAGCCGAAGGATCCAATGCAGCCCCGGCCACCCTCCCGGCCTCCGCAACCAATGGCCATACATCCAGATGAAATGCCTCTTCCAGAATCCGCCTTGCCGCCTGGAAATCGTTGCTTTCCTGTGCCGAGCACAGTGCCGGTAAATCCAACAGCAACGCCCTCGCATACGCTACCTTCAAAGCTTGCACCATGTCCAGAATATTTTCCACAGAACTCTCTCCTTGGGTGTTGCCACTCAGCATCCACAAAACCGGGAGCCCGTAAGCCTGACTATCGTCGATAAGCTGAATCGACTCGCAAAAGAGGAGGAACAGGCTGTAAGCATCCGGGGCACCCTGGAAATGTATGCCTCCGAATCGATCCAAGACCTGTAACCGGGCTGCCAGCTGCTCTATATTAGTATCCGCAATTCCCTTTCCAAACCGGGTAAGTACCGCGGCTCTTTCTCCCAATTGCTGGCAAACAGAAAGGCAGGTACCCCAATCAGGAACTGTAAAATACCCGTCTGGATATGGCACACTATACCCCAGAAGCAGGTTCCAATCATCCGGTATACCTTCATAAACGGCTTTCAGTGAGTCCGTCAATCTCTTGTAAACGAGCTTGTGCGACCCTCCAGACCCCTCAAAACCCTCACGAATGGGCAACACAAGTCTTTTACAACTGTCGCCCAGGCCTCTTCCGTCATGCACAGCAGCGAGTATTTGATCCACACTGGCTGCTCTTACGGAAGCATCAGGGTGGCCAAGGGAGAGTTCTCCATACTCCGCGACGGCAGTCCGTGAATAGTAAATCGACTCCACAAACAGGCCACGCGGTGTAAGCATCGCCTCGACAGCTGCCGGATCCGAAATACCGGGAGCGGCTTCCAAGGAAATCTTTCCCACCGATCCGGTCATCGCTCTGACGGCCGTCAGCTTTGCTATTTTCTCCCGAAGAAGTGCATCTCCACTGACGGAATGATACCCCCCGCCAGCCAGGACTCCGGCTGAAATGGCAAGTGCAAATCCGTTGATTTTTTTCCACCAGCTTTGCCGGGTCATGACCTGCTCGCAAAAGAGATTCCGCAAAGTATCCCCACTGGAACTCGTGTGTTGCCTCCAGACTTCTGTTGTGCTCTTTGATTTGCTCTTTCTCTACCATATACATCATCCATCGAAAGTTAAAGCCCGGCCTGTCCGCTTCTGCAACCAGTCCGCGAAGACTACCTGGCCAGTGCCGGTTTCAATATTTCAGTCCACCTCCTGTACCCTTCCGCATTCATGTGAAGACTATCTTTAAGAAATATCTGTCCATCGGGCCTTCCGTCCTTCATCATTACTTTGGTAACGTCGATGTAGCGATGTTTAACATCCTTCCCGACAAATTCTTTTATCAGTCTGTTCGCGGTCTCCACTTGGGCGCGTCGGTCCCATCTGGACGGCGAAGGCTTCATGGATACATAGTACATCATTACATTCGGGTACTTTTCTCTCACCAACTGAGTCAGTCTCACGTATGCATCCCTCGTTTGTTCAGGTGATTTCGGTTTCTTTCCAAACATATCATTCTCACAGTACACGACGATCGCCGATGGACGATGCCGGAGAACAGTCCTGTCCAGGTAATGAATTACTTCAGGTAACGTAGACCCGCCAAAACCCCTATTGAGAACAGGCAACGGGGACAAATCCTGAGCAACCTGCTTCCATAATGTAAATGAAGAGCTCCCCGTAAAAACAATCGGGTCCTTCACCGGGGGCGAGGTCTTTTCTTCCTCCTCGTATTTTCTGATGGTAGCCTCAAACCTGTCCAGCTTATAGTCTGGCTCCCATGGCTCGGCCAGCTGATTATAAACAGCCCTGCTGCACCCCGTCAGAACTAAAAGAAGAATAAATGTACCTGTCGCCCTAATGATTGAATTATAGTTCATAATTTTTGAAAGTATGTTATACCAGCTTTGAAAGCTCCGCTTAAGAACAGCTGCGGAGATCATGCCCGAAAATAACACAAATTCCCACTTAAATTTGGGCAGGAAGAGGTTTT
>CAZAVR010000195.1:0-7332 GCA_964488435.1 uncultured Cytophagales bacterium
AATAACGAGGATATAAGCGATGCATATTAAAAGGTCGGGGGTGCTGATCACGTTTCTCTTGTTGAAAAAGGATTAGGAATAGTTTTTATCTGGCTGTTAACAAAGTTCGGGGATACGCCAGGCGAATCTCTGCTCTTTTTTAGCCGGTTTCGGCACTATTTATACAAGTGGGTTGGATACCGGCAGGTAGGCTTGAACTGGTTGACGGACAAAAAATTACAACCCATCGATTACATAGTATCTCCCGGCGCTGGTAGGCAGATCGACGCATTGCGATGCCCCGTAACTGAAAGCAGGCGGCCGGACATCCCCGGATTTCAGCGGAGAGCCCGGGTCGATATAGCTGAAAAGCGGGTTAGTATTCCGCCTGGAAGCAATCTTTACATGCGCCTCGCGGGGATAAGATACCTTTTCATTAGTACGAATGCGGCAGTTACCTCCCAGCCTGGAATAAATGACAGCTTTTACAATTTTCTTGTCCTTCCATTCCAGGTCGATCTCAAACCCGCCCCTGGCCTTCAGGCCGGTAACCTTTCCGTGACTCCAGGCTGCCGGAAGGGCAGGCAGGAGGTGAATTTCACCGGCATGGCTTTGGACCAGCATCTCGGCTATTCCCGCCGTAGCGCCGAAATTTCCGTCGATCTGGAAAGGAGGGCCGCAAAACAGGTTGGGAAACGTACCGCCCGGATTGATACCTTGTTTATTTTCTGTTATCGGCGAGAGCTGGCTCTGCAGATGACTGAAAGCTTTTTCTCCGTCCAATAAACGGGCCCAGATAGCTTGTTTCCAGGTTTTTGACCATCCCATTCCTCCTTCTCCGCGGCGTTCAAGCACTTTTGCTACGCCGCCAGACAGTCCCGGATCCGTATTCCGGTGAATCTGGTTGCCGGGATAAATCCCGTACAGATGTGATATATGACGGTGGGCCGGATCTGCTTCATCGAAGTCGGTCAGCCATTCCTGCAACTGGCTATGCTTCCCGATCAGGTAAGGTTGTAACCGGGCCAGTTGAGCCGCGATTGTGTCTGCCAATACCTGGTCTTCTCCGGGTTCCAATATCCTGAACGCCTCAAAGAACCGGCTGTAAGACTCCCTGACGATGGCCATGTCCATTGTGGGACCCGGGCTGAAGGAAGAGGTCTCCTCTTCTCCCGACCGGAAATTCAGTTCAGGGGAATGACCGACAGGGGTAACGAGAAATCCGTCGGCTGTCGGTACCAGCCAATCCTTGTAGAATTGCACCGTTCCCTTTAAAAGCGGGTAGACCTCATTTTTAAGAAAGTCGCGATTCCCGTTAAAAAGGTAGTGCTCCCACAGGTGTGAAACAAGCCAGCCTGCTGCCATGGGCCAGAAGGAGCATTTGCAGTTGTCTATCGGTTCGGCATGCCGCCAGATGTCCATATTGTGATGTGCCACCCATCCCTCGTTGCCATACATGTTCCTGGCGGTATTCGTTCCGTTGGCGGCAAGTTCTTTGATTGCCTCGAACAGCGGCTCATGACATTCCGACAGGTTGGCCACCTCGGCAGGCCAGTAATTCATCTGAAGGTTAATGTTCATAGTATAAGCGCTGTTCCATGGCGGCATAAGCAGGTCATTCCAAATCCCCTGGAGATTTAGCGGCTGCCCTCCCTGACGGGACCCGGCGATCATCAGGTAGCGCCCAAATTGAAAATATAGGCCTGCCAGAGACGGATCTTTTCCGTTGGCAAACTGTTTTATCCGCTCGTCCGTAGGCAGCTTTGACTGCCCGGTTCGCTCGCTGATCTGAATACCGACTTTATCGTATAAAGATTGATAGTCATGGACATGATCTGCGTATAATTCGCGATATTTCTTGTCTCTTGCCTTATTCAGGAACGAAAGCGCCTTCTCGCGGGGATCAATACCATCAGATGCCGGGCTTCTGTCGTACCCGTTATAGCTGGTAGCGGCAGATAGTAAAAGAAGGACTTCACTGGCCTCCTCGATGATTATTTTATTTCCTGATACAGTCACTTCACCGTCCCGGTAGCTCGGGGCTACCAGTATTTCAAATGACATTCCCAGGTTCCCGGCTTTTTCTCCATACAGGATACGCGTGGCGCCAGCCTTTAACACACCATCTTTTGTGTATACTTCCGGGTATTTGTGTTGATCTCCAAGTGTTTCCACCAATTTAAATTCCCGGTTGAGAATAAAGCCGGGTGCTTTGCTCCCTAAACCCAGGAGATCCTTTCCGGCTTCCCTGCGAAGCGTTTCCTGATGGGGGGATGAAAGATGGAGTGAGCAGTTGATCTTTTCCGGTCCGTCTGCACGGAGACGGATCACCATCACCCGGTCCGGGTTGCTGATAAAATATTCCCGGCTAAAGTGTGTATTATTCACCTGGTAGCGGACTGTCGATACTGCATTGGAAAGGTCAAGGCTCCGCTTATAATTTGCATACGCACCTTTATGCTGAAAATCTATCCAGACATCTCCCATGGGCTGGTAACACTGATTTTTTCTTCCCAGCCATTCCTCGGCAACAACCTGTTCGCCCTGCTTGTATTTCCCTTCGTTTAAAAGCGACACCACTTCTCCGTATTTTTTCCTGACATCGATGCTTTTGAAGGTGTGGAAAGGATCGCCTGAATACAACGTGCTTTCATTTAACTGAATACGTTCCTGTTCCACACTTCCGAACACCATAGCCCCTAAATACCCGTTGCCGAGGGGAAGCGCTTCTGTCCATACCGAAGCAGGGCGGGAATACCACATCTGCTCATCGTTTCCGCGGCCGGAGGCGTCATTTGCGACCAGCGGAAAAACGATGCCGGATATGAAGACGGCAGAAAAAAAAGTCGTTTTATACATGGATGCTGTATTCATAAGGTAAGGCATACCAATTTACTAATTATAGCCAGGGTTCTGCTGCAATACAGCCTCTGTATTTGTTTCTATCTCCCGGAAAGGAATAGGCCAGAGATTCTGATGATCGGCTATGCCATAGCCTACCAACGCATTATACTTCCTGACGCGCTCCACCATTTTCCCCAAACGCATCAACGTCATTACCCGCAGCTCTTCCCAGTGCAGCTCCCGTGCACGTTCGTCCAGGATATAATCGATGCTCATTTCTTCGGGTGCTGCAGGAACGGCGTTTGCCCTAGCACGGATCACGTTGATATCGGCGGCAGCCAGGGCATTATCGCCTTTCCCTATGTAAGCTTCTGCACGAAGTAAATAGGTTTCTGCAAGCCTGATCAGGTAACTATCTGTAAAGGACTTGGTTGCCTGGTTATTGACCAGCCCGGTCGCAGTATTCGTAATAAACTCGGCAGGGTAGTCTTCACTAAACGGAGTAAGCTTAGCGTATATCATGCTCCACCAACGGTTGTAGGTATTGGGAAATTTCGATATAGCGCCGCTCGCCACAATATATTGACCATAGTACTTAGATGCGGGGTTATCAGATTTGATGTCCCTTATAATATTGTATTGCGAGTTCCTGATGTCATCACCTGATCCCCTGGCCCATATTTCATGACTCATATAATTCGTGCCGGATAGCCATCCGATAGGACGACCTCCGTTTTTCGCCGTCGGGCCGATAAATAAGTTTACCTCCTCGGTGTCTTTCAGTTGAATATAAAACGGGTTGATCGCCCATGCCATCTGGTTGCCGTTGCCACCGCCAGGTTTCAGGTATTCGTACTGATCGACCCAGAGACCTTCCCGGTTTCCGCTGGACCTGTTTTGGTTATTCCGCTTAAACAGGTCGCCATACACATCGCCGGGAGTGTTTTTTTTGCTACCAAAGCGCTCTTTCATCAGGGAGAAGTTCGGATTGTCTATGACTGCCGAAGCAACCTGGATGGCCGCATCCCAATTTTTCAGGCTGATGTATACTTCGCTCAGCAAATGAAAAGCAACTGCTTTCGAAATACGGCCTTCTTCACGGACATTCGTAATCTCCGGCAGGTTTTGGCTCGCGATCAGAAGGTCCTGAACACATTGCTGCCATACCTCTTCCCTGGTGGCTCTAACGAAATCTCTTTTGGGAGCGGTAATTTCATCAAGGATAATCGGCACTCCACCATATAGAATAGCCAGGCTACGCATGGCAAAAGCGCGGAAAAAATAGGCTTCGGCCTTCAGGCTGTTCTTTGCCTCCCCGGACGAAAACCTGATCCCGTCTCCGTCAATCCTTCCGATGATCGCGTTCGCATTAAAAATGACCTGGTACAGCCCGCTCCATACACTTTGTACTTCCACTGAATTCGGAAACAATTTATCCTGGTAAAGATTGAGATCGTGCGCCAGCGCGATGGTGCACCACACCTGGTCCGTAGGATAATGCATGGCCCGTCCATGCATGGTGTTTACGTCGAAAAGAGTGTTTCTGACATTTACATAAAGTGTAGCCACTGCCGCGTTGAAATCCGACTCTGTCGAATAGGAATTGACAGGAGAATAAAAATCAAGAGGTTCCTCTTCTAACCAGCTTTTTTCGTCACAGGCTGTTAAAGCAAAGGATAAACCAAATATTGTAAGTAGCCTAAAAAAACGTTTCATAACCTGTCAGGGGTATTAAAGTTCAACATTTAATCCAACGGTATAGCTTTTCATTACCGGTAGCCCGGGAACAAGACCTGTTCCGGTTTCGGGGTCTACCCCTTCCCATTTGGTAAGTGTCAGCAGGTTTTTTGCGCTTATGTTGAGCTTCAGACTACGCAAGCCTATCGTTTTGAGGAAATCCGAATGAAATGTATAGGCTAGTGAAATATCCTGCAGCCTTACAAAGCTCCGCTGATCGTACGGTCTTGCATCGTAAGTAGCCGGGGTGTCCAGACGCCTGTACTTTGCATTCGGATTAGTAGGCAGCCAGTAGTCCCATTTCAATGCGTTCATGTAACTCAACTGATCTCTGCGGATAAAGTTGGAAGAAACATAGGGAGAGCCATCTGCATAATAGTAACTTTTTCCTCCCTGAATGGAATTGACAAATACATAAAGAGAGAAGTTTCCATACCGGAACGTATTGGCTATTCCAAACCGGTATGCCGGGTCTGAATAACCGAGTATCTTCCGGTCGGAAGGGTCGATGACGCCGTCGTTATTGGTGTCGGTCAGCCTGTAGGTTCCCGGGAAAAAGCCGGAAGGAATGCGCCCTGCTTCCCGGTCCTCGAGTTGCCACATTCCCGCAATTTCATAATTGAAAATGACGCTCTGAGGTTTCCCGATAAAAAGACCGCTTGTCACGATGTCGTCTTCTTTACCGTCCCCGTTGTTATCTGCTCCCAATATGGAAACGATTTTGTTACGATACAGGGAAAAGTTAGCCGAAGGCTCCCAGGAGAACTTGTCATGCTTTACGGCCATACCGGAAAGAGCAAATTCGAAGCCATGATTCCGCACTTTGCCGATGTTGGTAGCGATAGATGTAAACCCGGTCATCTGAGGAATCTGGATGTTGTAGAGAATGTCTTTCGTATTGTTTGTATAGAATTCGACATTTCCCTGTACTCTTGACTTCAGCAGTTCAAAATCAAGACCAAGATTTAACCCCGTTGTTGTTTCCCAGCCCAGGTCGTTATTAGACATGCTTGAAATCCACTGCCCGATGGTGGTAGTTCCTCCGTCGCCAAAAATGATCATCGGCTGAGAGCTCATACGCGCAAGGGTCTGGTACCGGCCTACCGCCCGCCTTGCCGTTGTACCGTAAGAGCCCCGCAGCTTCAGGTAGTCCAGGTAAGGGTTTTGAAAAAAGCCTTCCTCAGAAATTACCCAGCCAAGTGCAAACGAGGGAAAAACACCCATTTTCCGGGCTGTGCCGAATCCGGAGAACCCATCTCTTCTGACTGTTCCTGTAAACAGATAGCGGTTCTTGAAGCTGTAGAAAAGCCGTCCCATAGTATAAAGGCTGGATTCCTGTTGTGCACCGGTTTCTATGCTATTCAGCGAAGCGCTTCCGGCCTGCAGCCGGTTATATCCGAGTACCAGGTTGGTGAAATTCTGAGCAGATGCGTTGGTGTATTTATAACTTCGTTTTTCTACTCCGTAAAGTAACGTAACGTCTAGCCGGTGATCCGCCCCAAAGCCTTTTTTGTAGCTTAAAATATTATCGAATGTCCAGTCGTAATTGATATCGGAATTCTTGTAACCGGAACCGGTAAAATTCGCTCCCCAGGGATTGAACTGGTCCTGTTTAACGGTTCGGTAGTTATGAGAATAATTGACTCGGTAGTTGAAGTCATCCAGAAAAGGTAGCTTGATATCCATATGCAGGTTCGCAAAAAGATTCATGCGCTTGTCCGAATCATCGATCTGATATTGAAGGAACGGGTTCAGAAGTGACCCGTCGGGTTGAACGGTATACTCCCCGTTTTTATCATATAGCGGTGCGTACGGCTGCATATGAAAAGCGGAGGTAAGAGCAGGAGAAACGCCTGAATAATCGCTTTGTGCGAAAAATGATTCCATTCCGAAATTCATCCATTCTGTGATCCTCGTATCGAAATTAGCCCTGAGGTCATACCTTTTGTAAAGATCATTTTTAATAAAGCCGGATTGGTCTGAAAAGCCGGCTGAAACAAAATAGCCGGTATTTCCGTTCTTTCCCCGTATGCCAAGATTATGGGATTGGATATGCCCGTTCCCGGTAAGCATATCCCACCAGTTGATATTACGTCCCAACGTGTAGCCTTCGGAAACCTCAAGCGTCTTCAGATAGGGAGTCAATGAGAAATTTGGATTCGGGGCGGTATAATCGGGAGCAAGCCGGCTCAAGTCCCAAAATACATCCATTAAAAAATTTTCATATTCCTTTCCCATGTAAGGCTTGACCGTGTGTGAAGGCACCTGCAAAGAATATTGACCTGAATAGCTGATAACCGGCTTTCCCAGGTCGACTCCTTTTTTCGTAGTAATAATGACCACGCCATTAGCTGCCTGCGAACCATAGATCGATGCAGAGCTGGCATCTTTCAATATCTCCATCGATTGGATATTCGAGGGATTGATATCCATCAGGCTGCCCCTGTAAATGATTCCGTCTACGACAATCAGTGGCGCGTTGTCTGCGGCCGCACTGGAAAGTGTGTTCTGCCCGCGTATAGTCATTGAAGGGGTGCTTCCCGATGAAGTGACGGCGCCAATATTAAGCCCCGGCACACTTCCTTGTAAGGACTGAAGCACGTTGACATTGGCTAGTTCGCTTTGTTGCTCAATATTTACCTTGGTAATAGCCCCGGTGAGATCACTTTTTCTCATAGTTCCATATCCCACTACTACCACTTCCTCCAACGCCTTGGTATCCTGCGCGAGCTCTACATCTATCGTTGTCCTGTTTCCGACTGAGATCTCCTG
>CAZAVR010000196.1:0-7321 GCA_964488435.1 uncultured Cytophagales bacterium
GATATTTTGTGGGCTTTCCCCTTATGGATGCCTCTGATATTTTGGGTTTCCAGGCGAAAGAAATACGATTGGCTGCAGATTTTCCTCATTGTGTATGCCGTAATGCTCGTCACTTCGACCGGGAATCTTCAAAAGCACAATATGGTGCTTATCCCTATTTTGATCGTATTGACAATACGGGTATATTACCTGAATAATGTTTTGTTTAAAATAGTAAAAAAGGAGAAATGATAAATCTCGAATTGATCACTGCGCAGGCGAGTGAAGTAGTACTGGAAGCTTCAGCATTTATCCAGCGCGAGGCTTTGGCATTTAGTAGTGACAAAATTGAGTACAAAGATCTGAATAATCTGGTGTCTTACGTGGATAAGGAAGCTGAAAAGATCCTTGTGGCCGGTTTGCGGGGTGTACTTCCTGAGGCAGGTTTTATTACGGAAGAAGGGACTACGGGGCAGGCGGCTGATTTGGGTGCACTTAACTGGATAATAGATCCGCTCGACGGTACAACCAATTTTATACACAGTTTGCCTGTCTATTGTGTGAGCGTAGGGCTGGCGCGGGGAAAACGTCCGCTTGCCGGTGTCATTCATGAGCCCAACCGCAATGAGCTTTTTTATGGATGGAGGGACGGAGGGGCCTGGTGTAATGGCAAAAGACTTGCCGTGTCGTCAATAGAGAAACTCGATCAAAGTCTGCTGGCGACAGGCTTCCCTTACTATCGTTTTGACAAACACGACCGGTATATGAAAATTCTGGAAGTTTTGATGCGAAAAACCCATGGGCTGAGGAGATTAGGTGCAGCAGCTGTAGACCTTGCGTATGTGGCGGCAGGCCGGTTCGAGGGTTTCTACGAATACAACCTGAATTCATGGGATATGGCAGCAGGTGTTCTGCTGGTGGAGGAGGCAGGTGGCATTGTAACCGATTTTAGTGGAGGGGATAATTATCTTTTTGGAGGGGATATTATTGCCTGTGGAAAACAACATGCTGAACTGCTTGAAGTGATCATAGAATATTTCGAAAAATAATTATATTTGAACGCAATAATTCAACTCTGTATACATCTCACGCTAAGGAAATTCGCCTATGCCAATTTTTACCCATTTGGATACCTTTCATTCAGAGACAGGTAATCTGACCGTATTCGAAAAGCTCATGCCGGGCGGCATAAAAAGAGTTTTTTATATTTACGGCGCACACGAAACATCCCGACGGGGCGGGCATCGTCATCATAAGACCTGGAATGCACTCATCTGCATCCATGGAAGCTGTGACGTATATGTCAACGACGGCGAAACCGAAAAAACTTTCAAGCTTCAGCAACCCGACGAGTGTCTCATACTGGCACCCGCCGACTGGCATATTATGGAGTCGTTTTCATCAGACTGTATCCTCCTGGTACTTGCCAATGAATATTATAATCCTGAAGATTATATAGTAAATCCTTATTTAGAAAAGCAGCCTATAGTAGCATGATTCAATTCTTGGATCTCGGAAA
This sequence comes from uncultured Cytophagales bacterium, assembly GCA_964488435.1. Classification (GTDB taxonomy): domain Bacteria; phylum Bacteroidota; class Bacteroidia; order Cytophagales; family Spirosomataceae; genus JBEBSO01. The sequence goes on from CAZAVR010000196.1 coordinate 1,499, forward strand.
GACCAACGAACCACACCAGAGAGAAATAGAAGAGGCTGCTTTAAGAGTAATCAGATCAGGATGGTATATATTAGGCAGGGAGCTGGAGAGATTTGAAGCAGATTTCGCGCGTTTTACAGGGACGTCATTTTGCGTCGGAGTTGCGAACGGTCTGGAGGCGCTCGAACTCATATTGGCTGCTTATGACTTTCCTGAGGGTAGTGAAATTATTGTTCCTGCAAATACATACATTGCGTCAGTTTTACCGGTAAACGCCAAAAACCTGAAACCGGTTTTTGTAGAGCCTGATCCTGTCACGATGCTGATCGATCCTTCCAGGATTGAGAGGGAAATTACATCGCTTACCAAAGCTATTATGGTTGTGCATCTTTACGGAAGGTGTTGTGAGATGGACGAAATTCTTCAGATAGCCCGGAGGCATGATTTGAAAGTTATCGGAGATGCAGCACAGGCCCATGGAGCCATGTACCGTGGTAAGCAGGCAGGGGATCTTTGTGATGCAGAGGCTTTCAGCTTTTATCCGACCAAGAATCTGGGAGCTTTGGGAGACGCGGGGGCCATTACCACCAACGATGCCTGGCTGGCAGATAGGCTGAGGGTTTTGAGAAACTATGGTTCAAGGGTAAAATACAGTAGTGAGTATATTGGAATCAACAGTCGGTTAGATGAGGTGCAGGCTGCAATTCTTTGTGTGAAGCTACGGCACCTGAACGCGGATAATGAACGACGCAGGCAAATCGCCAGGCGTTATCTTCATGAGATTAAAGTAAAGGGGGTGATTTTGCCGCCGGCTGATCGGGTAAGTGAAGATTGCTGGCATCTTTTTGTGGTGAGGTTGGAAAACCGGGCCGGGTTTATTGATTTTCTGCTGGAGCATGGAATCCAGACCAATATTCATTATCCTGTTCCTATTCACAAACAAGGTGCCTATGCCGGGATGCGTGATTTTAATTTCCCGATAACAGAGGCTATGCACGAAACGGTAGTGAGTCTGCCTTTGAATACGATATTGAAGGACGAAGAAGTGGATTATATCATTGAGACCATTAATGCTTTTAAAGGATAATGCATAAACTGTCTGTAGTTATCCCGGTATATAACAGTGAGAAAACGATAGGTCACCTGGTAGATAAGCTACAACGTGAGTTGTCGACGATAGATTTTGACGTGGTTCTCGTTAATGACGGAAGTGCGGACGATTCGGCCGCTGAGTGTGAACGGTTGGCTTTGCACTATAAAAATGTAAGTTTTATATCTCTGAGAAGAAATTTCGGAGAATTCAACGCTGTGATGTGTGGTCTTAACCACGCCAAAGGTGATTACAGTGTATTGATTGATGATGATTTTCAGAATCCTCCCTCTGAAATACTGAAACTTCTGCAGACTGCGGAAAAAGGGGGCTATGGCGTGGTGTACTCCTACTACGCCAGGAAGGAACACGCGGCATACCGCAACTATGGAAGCATGTTTGTCAACTGGATGACGACCTTTCTTTTGGGGAAGCCGAAGAATTTATATTTGTCAAGTTTTAAATTAATCAGCCGGGATGTGGTAGAGGAGATTATAAAATATGTGGGTCCATATCCCTATATCGATGGGCTTATTCTTCGCGTGACACGCAACATAGGCAGGGTGCAGGTGGAGCATCTGAAGCGTCAATCGGGCGCGTCTAACTACACGATAAGAAAACTCGTTTCGCTATTCTTAAATATACTGTTCTGTTATTCCACTGTACCTATACGGGTTTTTATGCCGGTGGGTTTCGGGATTTTTGCATTGGGTCTGGTGCTTTTGATTTTTTTGACGGGCCAGTGGGTAATAGGCCCCGATCCGAAGGGATGGCAGGTGGTGACAGCAATGCTCATGTTTATCGGAGGAATACAGTGTCTGCTGCTGAGCGTCCTGGGGGAGTACATAGGGAAAAACTTCATGGCTCAGAGCGGCGTTCCCCAATATGTCATCAAAAATAAAATTCTGAAGTACCAGCCGGCCGCGAGGGAAATAGTGTAAGATTTCGGGAGAATTGTCTAAGCTCTTTTTGAAACTATGTAACGGCATTCGACTGTTCTGTAGCAAAGGAGGTTATTACCTACAGTGAAATCATCAAAATTCAATTTCAGTCTGCATTGCCGTGTGGAGGATTTCGCAGAAGGAACTTCTTTCTGCAGAACGTTTGCGTGGTCAGTTAGCCGGGAATTCGGCATAGAAATTTCATCTGTGTCCGAGAACAGGTATATGCTGCCTGTCTGTTTAGTGAATATACTTCAGTTGATTTACGGGCATGAAAGATCGGTTCCTGCCATTTTTTATATGTGTGAAACCTTCTCAAAATCAGGTGTTGCGAATAAATGTTAATAATTGTCCGAATTGATAAAACTTTCTCATATTTGAGCATTCATCAATAAATTAATCAAAACGCTAAATGAAAAATTTTTTCGTACTCTTGTTTCTGACAGGGTATTTCATGGATTTGCCGGATATATCCGGACAGGCCAGGCTTGTAGAAAAAGTACCTAAAAAGGGAAGCGAGCCTGTTATACCTTATGAACGTTATCTGTTACCTAACGGATTAACTTTGCTGATACACGAGGATCACAGCGATCCCATCGTGCACGTGGATGTGACCTATCACGTGGGTTCGGCCCGGGAGGAGATCGGTAAGTCGGGCTTTGCCCATTTTTTTGAACACATGATGTTTCAGGGCTCGGATCACGTGGGAGACGAGCAGCATTTTAAGATTATCACAGAAGCGGGCGGCACCCTGAACGGAACTACTAATCGTGACCGGACCAATTATTTCGAGACCGTACCCGCTAATCAGCTTGAAAAGGTGCTGTGGCTTGAGGCTGATCGTATGGGGTTTCTTCTGGATGCAGTTACACAAAAGAAGTTCGAAGTTCAGCGAGCCACTGTTAAGAATGAAAGGGGCCAGAATTACGACAACAAACCCTACGGTCTGCTCGCGGAAGTGACCGCTAAAAATCTATATCCTTACGGACACCCGTACTCGTGGTTGACGATAGGATATGTCGAAGACCTGAACAGGGTCAGTGTGGACGATCTTAAGAATTTTTTCCTGCGCTGGTATGGTCCGAATAACGCCGTGATATCCATTGGCGGGGATGTGAATGTGAAGCAGACACTAGCCTGGGTCGAAAAGTATTTCGGATCCATTCCCAGGGGGCCGCAAGTGAAGCCGGCTTCTTTCCCCCTGCCCGTACTGAAGGACAACCGCTACGTTTCTTACGTAGATAACTATGCGAAAATTCCGGTTTTCAGAGTGGTGTTTCCGACTTCCCCCCGGTTTAGCAAGGATGAACCTGCCCTGGACCTGTTGGCAAAGATTCTTGGCCAGGGGAATACTTCGCTACTTTATAAAAATCTTGTCAAAACCAACAAAGCGCTTAATGTCAGCACCTTCAATGCGGCATCGGAATTGGCGGGAGAGTTCTCAATGAGTATTACTCCGTATCCGGGACAACAACTGGCCGACCTTGAGAAAATTCTAAGGGAGACACTTCTTGAGTTCGAGAAGCGCGGCGTAACGGATGAGGACCTGGAGACGTTTAAGAGCCAGGCGGAGTCGGAGATAATTTATGGACTGGAGAGTGTGTCTGGAAAAGTGTCGCAGCTTGCATCGTTTTATACGTTTACCGGGAACCCCAATTACCTTGTCGAAAATTTAAGGGCGAATACTTCGGTTACCAAAAAAGACGTGATGCGTGTTTACAGAAAGTATATCAAGAGTAAGCCATCCCTCATTGTCAGTGTACTTACTAGAGAGGGAAATGTGAAGGCGGTCGCTGAGAGTAACTATGAAGTTTCTAAAGAGGGATATAAAGCGCCGGACTACGGCTATCGCGGACTTACTTATATCAAAGCCAGAGATAATTTCGACCGGACTGCGCAGCCGGATGCAGGGGCACCTGTGCTGGCTAAGGTCCCATCTGTCTGGGAAGGAAAGGTAGGAGAGCTGAAGGTGCTGGGGACGAACTCCGACGAACTGCCGGTTGTCAATATAATGGTAAAACTTCGCGGTGGTAAATTTACGGATTCACCTGAGAAGGCGGGAACTTCCGCTCTGTTCGCTACGCTTATGAATGAGGATACCAGGAATTATACCTCGGAGGCATTTTCATCGGCACTCGAAAAGCTGGGGAGTAGTATCCGCGTATATAGCGGCGACGATCAGATAACTATTCAGGTTCAATCTCTCAGTAGAAATATAGATAAGACCTTCGGGCTTTTGAAGGAGAGAATGTTCCATCCTTCTTTTAGCATGGAGGATTTCGAAAGAAATAAGCGGCTCTTGTCAGAGAGCCTGAAAAACGCACTGAATCAACCCGCTTACGTGGCCAGTAACGTGTACCAGACCCTTTTGTACGGGGGAGAGCATCCTTTGGGGCGTTCCGCTTCAGCGGAAAGCGTCGGACGTATCCAGCTGGATGACATCAAAGCATATTACAGGGAGAACTTTTCCGGTGCCGGAGGCGAAGTCATCGTAGTGGGTGATATCACCCGGACTGAGGTGCTGGAGAAACTTTCATTTTTGAAAGATCTGTCATCCGGAGAAGTGCGCCTTCCTGAGCTGTCGGGCAACGGGCTGAAACAGGGGGCAAGGGTTTACTTTGTGGATATACCTAATTCGGCACAAACTGAGTTCAGGGTAGGATATGTAACCGGGTTGAAGTTTGACGCACTGGGAGAATATTATAAGGCAGGAGTGACTAATTTTTCGCTGGGAGGGAGTTTTAACAGCAGGTTGAACCTGCATTTGCGTGAGGAGAAGGGCTGGACATACGGTGCGAGGTCTGGTTTTTCGGGAGATAAGTATACCGGCTCCTTTAATTTCTCTTCTGGTATCAAAGCGGCTGCTACGGACAGTGCCCTTGTGGATATTCTGCATATTATCAGAGAATACAGAGCGCGTGGTGTTACTGAAGACGAGTTGAGGTTTACCAAAAGCGCGCTGACCCTTGCTGACGCCCGGAAATATGAGACGGGCTTTCAGAAAGCGGGATTTTTACATGCTATTCTTACCCATGATCTGCCTTTTGATTACACTGAAAAGCAGAGCAGGATTCTTGAGAATCTGACCAGAGACGAAATAAACGCTTTGGCAGCGGGATGGTTACCTGATGAAAACAAGCTGGTGATCCTTCTGGTAGGAGACAAGGCGCGGGTACTGGGCAAGGTGAAAGAGAAAGGCTTTGACGTGGTCGAGCTTGATCGTGAGGGACGTCCGGTGGCAGGATCTGACGTGAGGTAAATTTATCCCACAAAAACAAAATCGAAAAATAGAAAGATGAAAAAAATACTGTTATTGATACTTTTTATTGCCTTCGCAGGCAGCAATTCTTTCGGGCAATTCAAGAAACATGCGCACTGGAAAGCCTCCTTCTCAGAAAAAGAGGTAAAGCAAGGAGGGCAGGTAGATATTATTTTTGACGTTTCAATTGATGATGGATGGTATATGTATTCTTCAGATATTGCTGAAGACATCGGACCCTTACCTACTACCGTCGTTTTTGAGGAAAGTGATGCTTTTAAACCGGTTGGAAGTCTGCGGCCTGTAAAACCGAAGAAGAAATACGATGACATTTGGAAGGCAGATATTACGTATTTTACGGGAAAGGCCCAATTCAGGCAAACCATAAAGGTCTTGAAACCTGGTCTTCTTGTAAAGGGTACTGCCGATTTTCAGACCTGTACCATAGACAATGGAGTCTGCGTGCCGGGAAGTACGGATTTTCAGCTTTCGGGTCTTATGGTCAGCGAGGGGCCGGCAGCCCCTGAAGTACAACCTGCGGGTGAAAATAAGCA
>CAZAVR010000197.1:0-7315 GCA_964488435.1 uncultured Cytophagales bacterium
CAACAGCTAAAGGGAACCACTGCCCGTATATGGCGTTGCCGTCCGGATGGAACGGCAGCAACCATCAATCTCTTGGCAAAATTTTTCATACTAAATGGCAAACCTCAGATTTTCGAGAACTTTTTGTATACATTATTTAACATCAATAAGCATTTTCCGGCCTTTGCTCCGGTCAGCAAATATGCGTCATCCGGGTAAAAAACCTAGGTAAAAGCTTATGTTTTCTACTTATTCTATATCATTCTAAATACCGCAAGCGGTCATAACTACTTGCAATATTCGAATTATTGTTTACAAAATCGGTCTTTCTGACCATTAAATCGTGTACGTACCCGCCCTTCCCTGCCGTACGACCCGTTTTCCCCCGTCAGATGTTCCGAACTAAACTCTCCATCAGGTTTAGTTAGACCCGAAAGCAGGGAAGGGTTTAATCTGGTAATAAAGTATTTTTTTATTGGAATGGAGAGGGGTAAGTCGGCGACAGAGATCAAACGACAAGGCGGAGGCTTGGTGGATTATCTTAGCGTGTCGCGCCACATCTGACAAATCCATCTTCAAATAACCAGACCCGCATATCACTTTCACTAACTTATTTTGACTATATTTGTTATATGCCTATCAGGCATCTCTCGATTTCAAAGAGTAGCAGCTATTGAGCCAGTTCCAAAATATGGCAGTATGCCTAAAGTAAAAAAAGGGCTACAGACCTTTTTTAAGCATAACTGACAAAGTTTAAAATAAAATATTATGTACACTACCTATCATTTAACATCAGCCCAGGAGGTAAGCACCGATATTTTAGATGCAATCAAAGCTACCTTTAAATCTAAGCCTATAACTATTATTGTAGCAGAGGACCATAATGATTCTGAACTCTCGGCGCACATGAAAGACGTATTGGATGAACGTCTTCAAGAAGATGAAAGCACTTATGTGACTGCTGAAGTATCAATCAACCAACTCAATAGGAAGTATGGCTTATAAGGTTTTTATTTCCCCGCGTGCCCAAAGGGAAATTGAAAACACTATTGATTACTACGCCCTGTATAGCCGGAATGCTCCGATAAATTTTATTGGCGTTCTCAAAGAGGCTTATGCGACTTTGGAAGTAAACCCGTTTTTCAAAATACATTATAAAAATGTTCGTGCCCTGAAAATAAAGAGGTTTCCGCATTCCCTGTATTTTATTATAGACAAAGAGAAAAATACCGTTCGGATACTCTCTTGTTTTCACAACAAACGTAATCCTGGTAAAAGACCGGGATAATCCGATGTTTCCCCGCCCTTTGCATCATCCAATACATCCATTCTTTTCCGCTCTCGTTTAATCCCACCTCACTTTCTAACGCTTTTCTTATACTTCTGGAGGTGAAACTCTTCAGGTCTCTGATAATTCCTTCCAGGGGCAGCCCCCTGTCCTACCCAATACATGTGAACGTGGCTTGTCATCATACACCAGGCATGTACTTCCAATCCCTTGTTTGTCTGGCAATAACGCACGCTTTCCAAAAATATATTTCTATACTCATCCCGTATGAATACATCTATCCAGTTGATCACGGTAAATGTGACAAAGTAAGGACGTTCCTGGTCTGAAATCCTGTATTTACGGCTCATATGCGAATCCAAAAAATTTGTTCCCTCAGCGGACGCTGTTTGGTTGTTAGTCCAAGGGAGACCCTTGAACTAACTCCAGTGGAGTTTTCAATCCAGCACGCCTCAGTTTGGTGGTACAGTTAAATATACCTCTATATTCTCTGGAAAAAATTCCAAGAGTATACGACACCGGCCGGAACCAGAATATAAGGAAAAAGTGTTACAATAGTACATATAAATGAGTGTAGGCAATCCCAGCAATGACCCGACAGCAAGGGTCGATCAAAGTTTTTGGGATGAGTTACAAAACGGGAAATAGCAAGACGCTTTATCAAATTACAGCGTTATGATACAGACCGTCACAAGACTTATAAATGCTTACCAAAACAAGTTTCAGACTTTCTTTGAACTAACATTGCCCTTAAATAATTTAGATATGCTCACAGTACATCCGCAATACATCACCGACACCACAGGCAAAAAAATATCTGTAGTGCTTCCTATGAAAGATTTTAAAGCCATTATGGAAGAACTGGAAGAGTTAGAAGATATAAAGCTTTATGATGAAGCCAAAAAATCCAACGAGCCTTCTATCCCTATTGACGATGCTTTCAAAATGATCGAAGCTAATCGAAAAGCAAAGTAATGGCTTATAAGGTAACCTTAAAAAAACGAGCCGTCAAAGCTCTTGAAAAGATAAACGAGCCGTATATTCCAATATCAAGCAAACCCTTTACAGCCTTGCAGATGACCCACGACCTGCAGGTTATAAAAAACTAAAAGCCAGAGACGGCTATCGTATTCGTGTGGCTGATTACCGCATTATATACGATATTTTTGACGATGTCCTTTTGGTGGATGTCATCCACCTTGGACATAGAAAAGATATTTATGAATGACCTAAAAATGCCCGGCTAGTACCTGTTAGTCCAAGGGAGACCCTTGAACTAACGTGATTCCACTACTTAATACGCCCTTTCAGCAGGAGCGTTTCTCCGTTATCTTCTATTTCGTAGAGATGCGCCCGCTCACTACCCGCCGGGGAATTCGGGCCATGAAATGTAAGCATCAGCCTGCCGTCAAAAGCGCTGAAAAGCATCCCATGACCACTGTGCTGTTCAAAAAGCGGAGTACTTTCCTGCACCCAGGGGCCTAAGACGGAACCAGTAGTAGATGTGGCCATTCCAATGGCATATTGGCCGGATTTAAAACTGGACCAGATCATTATCAACTTTCCGGACCGGGTTTTATACAGGAAACAACCATCCGTAACATAGGAAGTACGTCCGTCGGCATGTTTAGAGCCGGTCGACCAGGGTGCCACAGATGCATTGAAAAGTCTTACCGGAGGCTCGGCAGGGGCAGACAAATCATGCTTCAGCTTGACTACGTTCATCGTTCCATCGACTATCTGCACCCACTCATGGCAATAGACCATATAAGGCTGGCCGTTTTCCACCCAAAGTGTACCGTCGAGCGCCATCTGATCCATGGGCGTATGAGGGATCTTATCAAAAGGAAGAAAGGGTCCTAGCGGAGAATCGGCCTGAAAAATTTGTGTGCCCCTGAAACTATATTTGGGCCAGCCTGCTTCTTGTTTTTTCCATTCGAGACTGGAATTGATCGTGGCAAACAGATAATACTTACCCCGGTACTCATGAACTTCCGGTGCCCAGATATCCCCGTCCGCCCAGTTCCTCTCCGGCGTGGCGTAGACGGTGAACGGCCCGGTCCATCGCTTCAGGTCAGTGCTTTTATAGGCCACTACACCCTTTACTTCCTTTCCCTGACTGTCCTTAACCCTGGCTGCCTTATATAAATAATACTCTTTCGTGGGTGTGTAAGGTAAAATGAAAGGGTCGCGTACATGCAGATCTGCAATATCAACCGTAACGGTGGCTGTCTGCGCCAACGAATATCCAAAAAAGGAAAAAATAAAAAGGGAAACGAACCAAACTCTGGAAAATCCTGTCACGGGCATGTTTGCTTAGGTAGGTAAGATGGAATGAGTCGCTAAGCTAACAACAAATGCCCGACAATAACAAGGAAATGGCATTTTGAGAAGTGCTGTACACGGGGGCGGATGCTGATTGGAATCCTGCATTTTAAGTAAAGTCCCGTGGGACACGGAACAGAACAGTTCCGGGTAAATATCAAGTGTCCTTAAAAGATAGGACATGGGACGCCGGCGCAGTTGTGCAACTCCCTCAGCGGACGCTGTTGGGTTGCTAGTCCAAGGGAGACCCTTGAACCAGCGTGAGTCCGGGCATGACGCCGGGGGTAACGGGACGCTAAGCTTTCTGATACATTAACACCCAAAAAATAGAATAATCCTCCACTTGTATTGTCATTGACGAAAATTTTCGTTATATTTATTTTAAACTGAACTTTTACATTTTAACTTATTTTGCAACTTCTGTAGTATCAATTGGGAATATTGAGTAGCTGATAAAGAACATGCGAAGAAAAAGGGCATATCTCAGCAGCCATAACGAGCAATGCCCAGAGTATCAACATTTAAAAATTGAACAATGAAAGTTTTATTAGATATAAAAGACAACAAAGCCACCCTCTTACTGGAAGTGCTTAAAGGCTTGTCGTATGTAAAGGCAACTACCATTTCTAACGAAAAGGCATTACTTATGGAAGAGATAAAAGAAGCCGCAGAGAACCTTGCATTGGTAAGGCAGGGAAAACTAAGGGCTCGTCCTGCAAGAGATTTGTTGAATGAGCTATAATGTTCTTGCCATACCGCCATTTAATAAGCAGCTCAAACGCCTGGCTAAAAAATATCCTTCGCTAAAAAATGAATTTGCCGAACTCCTGACAAGTTTGGAGCAAAAACCTGAACAAGGTACTCATCTTGGCAACAATTGCTACAAAATACGCATCGCCATTGCTTCAAAAGGTAAAGGGAAGTCTGGTGGAGCGAGGGTAATTACCAATTTTGTGATTGCAGAAGAAACCGTTTTTCTTATTTCCATTTATGATAAATCCGAAATGACAAACCTGTCCGATAAAGAGCTGGACGAACTTTTAAAATATGTACCTGAATAAAGGAGAACGCCAGCGATCGTATCAAACCGTTGGTGCAAACTACACCCATCTACTGTATAGTCACCCGCTGGGTGTAGTTTGCAAGTACACCCTCCTATCCTAACCCATTTGTAATGGGCTCTTTTACCAATTATCTAACTCGACCAGCCGACTGACTCCCCAGCGGACGCTGTTGGGTTGCTAGTCCAAGGGAGACCCTTGAACTAGCGTACGTGGTACAGCCTCACACAAACACAGGCCTCCGCTGGACTTCATCCACCACATACAGCCGCCAGACGTCTTTAAAGTAATAGGCTCTTGTTCCTTGCGGCAGGTATTGCCTCAGACGGAGCACACTGCGGACGGCATCCACGCCATCCAGCTCCTTGACCATCATTTGCCCCTTTACCGAAACCACTACCAACCCGCCGAGATAAGTACGCAGCTGCTCCAGTCCTTCACCCGACGTCCAGCCCCGCAGCTCCCGGAACAGCACTGAATCTCCGTCGAACACGGCCCCACCCGGCCGCAACGAAAGACAATCGCCTGATACAGCCGCCGCCATATAGGCGTACTTTGACAGATCCAGGCCGGGCCCCGGTTTGATAAACCCTATCTGCTCCGACAGCGTATGGCCGTCGATACATTTGTAACTGGACGACGGCGCAGTAGCGGGTGTTTTAAAATCTGGTAGGGTTGTCATGGTTTGGTTGATGTTTGATTAGGTGATTGATTCAAACTTTCCGGAATGTCGCACGTTGAAACTTTGACATTCGGTTTCTTGGGCAAATTTCGGACTATATTAAAATACAATGTAAATATATATTACAATTCAATATAAAACAATATTTTTCAATAATATAGTCCTTGGCCGTATTTAAAGAGATTACAAAGGCCTATTTTTATATACTGTATAACAACTCGTGATGTCGGGCAAACAAAACATGAACAGAATAAAAGAAGTGCTCAAAGAGCAGGGAAGAAGCCAAACCTGGTTGGCAGAAAAAATCAATAAGAGCTATGTGGTGGTAACCAACTACTGTAATAACAATGCGCAGCCGAGCATTGAGGTACTAAGGAAAATCGCCGAAGTTTTGGATGTCGATATCAGAGAGTTATTGGTGAAGACGAAAGAATAGTACTGAAAAACAACAGTTACCAAAAAACCTCAAATAGACTGCTGAAATGACCATTCGCGGCGAATTTCGGCGTTTTGTTCCGGGATAGCAACCATGAAGCCGAATAATACCTTTCAAAATGCAAAACCAAATATTATTCCGGAATTGTTAAAATAATCATTCAGAATATTTATTTCATCGCAAAAAAATATTTGTACACACTGTAGATATCCAATTTTGAGAGAATAAATCAAAATTATCTTTGGTTTCAAGTAAAGTTTACTCCATTGGGGTAGTGGATTTCTACACATTTGGTACGTTTAGGGCGCTTTGGATCGAGAGCGACAAAAACCGAATCTGATTTCGGCCTGCTCTGGACGACCCATTAACTAAATTTATCCGAGGTTAAGTCTTGCGATGACGAGCTGTGTCTAGTAAAGTCCCGTGGGACACGGGCCACGGAACAGATACCCACATCAAGAGGGTAGTGTGCCACTACACCCTACTATCCTAATCCATTTTCAATGGAAGATCTCATGCAATGCTTCGTCAAAAAACGAATTTAACACTCAAAAAAGAACTGCAAGTTCTAAAAATAGGAAGGTGTAGTTTCAAACTACACCCAGCGCCCTGACTTCTACGCTTAGCAGGGTATAAAAAAACTCATAATTTGCCTTGATTTTGAAGCATTTTTAAAATCCAACCCACGTTAAACAAAATAAACGCAATCAAAGGGAATAGGACAGCTACCAAGCTACTTTTTTCTGTCACTTCACTCCTCTTCAATACTTCCTTGTACTTCCCTTTGTGAACTAATAAAAAATAGAATACCACTAAAATTAAACAAAATCCAGAAAGATAAGCCGTCCCGCTCACGCTAGGAATGTGTATTCCAAAAATAAGATTTAAAAAAATAAGCAAGGATAGTACATATAGGTTGGTACTAAAAACTATAATAAGCATAGCACTAAAAGGGGCAATATCTCGATACCCGACTCTAACCTGAAACGCAAAGTACTTACAATATAAATATTCTAATATGCTCATATACTTATGGTTTAGTCATGCCAAAACCTCCCGTCGCATTGTCAAGTATAAAATAAGTCGCACTGATACCAAAACCTATCGGCCCTAAGAAACCTATTCCACCCATTATTACGTCGAGTGACGCTTTTGCTCCAACTTGCCAATCGGTACCATTCTGATTGACATAATAATCATATGCTGTAACCCCAGAGTATCCTACTCCTGCAACAAAACCAACCACACCTAAACCTTTAGCAAACTTCAAATATGAAACACCTGTTTTCCCTAATGAATTTTTAATTCTCCATTCCTGCTGGGTAACTCTCAATTTCTCAAACTCACTATATGTTCGCGCAGATTTGTAATCTTGCCTGACTGCATATTCCAATATCTCAGCTTTAGCACTATTTGCTAATCCAAATGCTCCAAGCCCAGTATTAATTCGGGACATAAAATCATGATCCCAAAGCCCCACTTCATTGTTGTCCGCCCCCCCTAAATCCGCAGTTGGAAGACCGTAAGTGTTTTCGAACGAATTT
>CAZAVR010000198.1:0-7308 GCA_964488435.1 uncultured Cytophagales bacterium
TTTCTAAAATCCTGCACCAGAGTTCTTTTCCCACTTTCCTTGCTGACAGCAGTTATTCTGGTTTTTGAAGGGACGCCCATGACATTCGAAGGCAAGGATACGATGGTCAACCTGCAGGGAGATACAGTACAGGTTTCACGGGGGCCTGTCGCCGCTTTCGTACCGATTAAGCACGTGGGGACCAACGGTGGGGGCTTTTACGGAGCTAATAGTGCCCATCCGCTGGAAAACCCCAGCTATCTGACCAACATGGTCCAGATGATAGCTCAGATGATTATTCCGGTGGCAATGATTTTTGCATTCGGATTCTTTATCCGCAGGCAAAAGTTCACCCGGATGATGTTCGGGGTAATGACATCTGGCTTTCTGGCGCTGGCCATACCCAATATCATAATGGAGGTGAATGGAAACCCTCAAATTGTCCGGATGGGAGTTGACAACGGCCTTGGAGCCATGGAAGGCAAGGAAATTCGGCTGGGCGCGGCAGCTTCCGGATTTTGGAGTATAGCAACTACCGTTATTTCGACGGGGTCGGTTAATTCCATGCATGACAGCTTTATGCCGCTCTCGGGCATGAACCAACTTATCGCCATGATGGTCAACGCGTTCTACGGCGGCGTTGGAGCAGGCATTCTTAACTTCTTTATTTTTATTATCCTGGCTGTGTTTATCAGCGGATTAATGGTTGGCCGGACACCTGAATTCATGGGTAAAAAGATAGAATCACGCGAAATGAAAATTGCGATGATCATTGCGCTCTCACATCCCTTGCTAATCCTGACGGGTACCGCTCTGTCCACAGCGTTTCCAGAACAAGGCGCCTCTACGCTGAACAATCCGGGATTTCATGGATTCAGCGAGATCCTTTATGAATTTACCTCTTCGACAGCCAACAACGGAAGCGGATTTGAAGGATTAGGAGACAACAATCCCTGGTGGAACATCACCACAGGTTTCGTTTTACTGCTGGGACGATTCCTGCCAATCATCGGTCCCATTGCCATAGCCGGGCTGTTGGCAGAGAAGCGGTTTGTTCCTGAAGGGGATGGAACACTTAAAACAGATACAAGCACTTTCGGACTCATGGTTTTTGCAGTCATTGCTATCATAGCAGCCCTTGCATTTTTCCCGGCTCTGGCTTTGGGTCCGATAGCCGAATATTTTTCGATGAAATAGATTTTCAAAACAGATTTTATTATGAACAAGAATCAATCGTTGTTTCAAAAGGACATGATAAAGCAGGCGCTAAAGCAGTCGTTCCTGAAGTTAAACCCCAAGCAAATGTTCCGCAACCCGGTTATGTTCACCGTTGAAATCGGGACGATGGTGGTGCTGTTGGTGTGCCTGTGGGTACTGTGGACCGGAGAAACCTCTCAGGGAAGCTTTGGATACAATTTCATCGTTTTCGTGGTATTGTTGCTCACCTTGCTCTTTGCCAACTTTGCCGAAGCTATTGCTGAAGCGAGAGGAAAGGCGCAGGCAGACAGCCTTCGTAAAACGCGGGAAGATACCCCCGCCAGACTGCAAAACGGTGAAGTGGTGTCTTCCGCGCAGCTGAACAAAGGAGACGTTTTTATCTGCCAGGCCGGAGATGTGATCCCGGCTGACGGGGAAATTATAGAAGGACTGGCTACCATCGATGAAAGTGCCATTACGGGGGAGTCTGCCCCCGTCATCCGGGAAGCAGGAGGCGACAAGAGTTCCGTCACAGGGGGGACGAAAGTTTTGTCAGACAAGATTATTGTAAAATTAACTACCGAGCCCGGTGAAAGTTTCCTTGATAAAATGATTGCGTTGGTGGAAGGCGCGAGTCGTCAGAAAACCCCTAATGAAATCGCCTTGACTATCCTGCTGTCCGGTTTTACGCTGGTTTTTATTATCGTGACAGTAACCTTGAAGCCCTTTGCCGACTATGCCCAAGTCAGCATAACCATTGCGTCTTTTATTTCTTTGTTTATCTGCCTGATTCCCACCACAATAGGCGGTCTGCTATCGGCCATCGGCATTGCCGGGATGGATAGGGCATTACGCGCCAATGTGATCACTAAAAGTGGGAAAGCAGTCGAAACTGCTGGCGATATCGATGTGTTGCTACTGGATAAAACCGGTACAATCACGATTGGCAACCGGAAAGCCAGCTGTTTTCACCCTGCGGAAGGAATAGAACGGGAACGACTGGTTCGGGCGGCGGTGTTAGGTTCGATGTCCGATGAAACACCCGAAGGGAAATCAATCATCGAACTGGCCGGTATTAATCCGCCTCTTGGCCATGACGTAGATCATCCCCGGTTTATCTCCTTTACAGCAGAGACCCGTAGTTCGGGAATTGATTTTGGAAACACCAGAATCAGGAAAGGTGCTACGGATGCCATCCGGACTCAGATTCTGCACGCCGGCGGAGATTTCCCCGAAGAAGTAACTAAAATAGCCATGCGGGTTTCACAAAACGGAGGTACCCCTCTGGTGGTGTCGGAAAATAAAACCGTGCTGGGCGTAGTAGAACTGCAGGATGTCATCAAACCTGGTATCACACAGCGCTTTGCGCGTTTGCGAAAAATGGGTATCAAAACTGTGATGGTCACGGGTGACAATCCCTTGACTGCAAAGTTTATTGCGGAAAAGGCTGGAGTCGATGATTTTATTGCAGAAGCCAAGCCTGAGGATAAAATGAACTATATCAAAAAACAGCAGACAGAAGGGCGTCTGGTGGCTATGATGGGAGACGGCACCAACGATGCTCCCGCACTGGCGCAGGCAGACGTCGGCGTAGCGATGAACAGCGGCACGCAGGCAGCTAAAGAAGCAGGCAATATGGTAGACCTGGATAACGATCCGACTAAGTTGATCGAGGTTGTTGAAATAGGCAAACAACTGCTAATGACACGCGGTACGCTTACTACGTTCAGTATTGCCAATGACGTGGCTAAATACTTCGCCATCATTCCCGCCTTGTTCATTACAGCGATTCCTGCTCTTCAAAGCCTGAACATCATGAACCTGAAAAGCCCGGAAAGCGCCATTCTCTCCGCAGTGATTTTCAACGCGGTCATCATTCCTGTATTGATTCCGCTCGCGCTGAAAGGAGTGGCTTATAAGCCTATAGGGGCTTCAGCATTATTGCGGCGTAATCTGCTCATTTTTGGTCTGGGAGGTGTTTTGGTGCCTTTCGTGGGAATCAAGGCTATTGATATGGTCGTGTCCCTTTTCATCTAAAAAGCCGCCATTTTTTTAGAATTTCAATTGTCAAAAAATGAAAAAGCATATTTCACCAGCCATTCGGCTGACGATGTTAACCATCCTGCTGTTTGCAGTTGCCTATCCTTTACTCGTGTGGTTGGTAGCCCAATCTAGGCCCAGTCAGGGGAAGGGGGAACTGATTTATCAAAAAGGAAAAGCCTACTATGCGAATGTAGGCCAGGCGTTTAGCGATGACAAGTACTTCTGGTCGCGCCCATCAATGGTGGATTACAATGCCGCCGGTTCGGCGGGTAGTAACAAAGGACCCACCAACGAAGAATACCTGGCTCAGGTACAGTCCAGAATCGATACTATTCTGGCGCATAATCCCGGCTTGGTCAAATCCGATATTCCCGTTGATATGATTACAGCGAGCGGAAGCGGATTGGACCCTCATATATCTCTTCAGGCCGCAATGATCCAGGTGACAAGAGTAGCGTCGGCACGTAATCTAGAGCGGAGCAGGGTAGAAAAGCTTGTCTGCCAACAAATGGATAAACCGTTATGGGGAGTTTTCGGGCCTGAGAAAATCAACGTGCTGAAACTCAACCTGGCATTGGATCGTCTGAATTGATTAACTAAAAGCAACTAAATTAAATGAATTACGTAATTAACAAGATTGTTTGCCTCTCAGCACTTGTACTGGGAGCAATCGCAACTGTGTCCGCTCAGGAAGAAGAAAAGCCTTCTCTAACCTTGAGCGGATATGCGGAAGTCTACTATATACGGGATTTCAGTAACCCCTTAGAGAATCGCAGGCCAGGATTTATCTACAGTCACAACCGGAATAACGAAGTGACCTTAAACCTGGCTTTTATAAAGACAACCTACCAGACCTCCCGTGTACGGGCCAACCTGAGCCTGGGCACAGGAACCTATATGAATGCAAATTACGCTGCGGAACCCGGAGTGCTAAAAAACATCTACGAAGCCAATGTGGGAATCAAGATGTCAGAAAAACATGATTTGTGGATTGATGCCGGGGTGTTTTCCTCTCACTTAGGGTTTGAAAGTGCACCAGGTAGAGATAACTGGACTTTAACCCGAAGTATTCTTGCAGATAATTCACCCTATTATGAGTCGGGTGCTAAGATTTCTTACACTTCAGCCGGTGGGAAGTGGCTCTTAAGCGGTCTGATGCTGAACGGATGGCAGCGCATTCAACGTATAGATGGGAACAGCACACCGGCCTTTGGCCATCAGGTAGCATACAAGCCAGACAATCGGCTGACGCTCAACAGCAGTTCATTTATCGGAAACGATAAGCCCGATAGCCTGCGAAGGATGCGCTACTTTCATAACCTTTACGCTATATACCAGATCAGCGAAAACTGGGGAATCACTGCCGGATTTGATATCGGCGCAGAGCAAAAGGCCACAGGAAGCAGTCAATACAGCACCTGGTTTACCCCGGTTTTGATCGCGCGCTATTCCCCATCGGCAAAATTTCATCTCGCTGCCAGGGGCCAGGGGCGAATACTACCAGGACAAGCATGGGGTTATCGTAGTTACCGGGACTCCGAATGGATTCCAGACAATGGGTTATTCCCTAAATGCCGACTACCAATTGCTGCCGAATGTGATTTGGCGGACCGAACTTCGAAATCTCTATAACAGTAAGGACGCTATCTATAAACACAGAGACCATCAGCTTAGCAGAAGCAACTTCATGGCTGTCACTGCTTTAGCTCTAAGTTTTTAATGCATTTGTCCCGACTTCAGGCCCCCCCCTGCAGGAATTCAAGCTTGAGAGATTTCTGATATCATAGAATACTAACTATTGTGAAAGAGAGAAAAAGTGCCGAACATTTCCTGAACCTGATCAAAAAATCCAGGAATGGGAAATTTAAGCTGTACATCGGAATGAGTGCAGGCGTTGGAAAAACATTTCGCATGCTTCAGGAGGCCCATACTCTTCTGAGAAATGGCATTGATGTAAAACTCGGCTACATAGAGACCCATGGGAGACCGGAAACACATGCGCTGCTCGAGGGACTTCCTGTTATTCCCAGGAGAAAACTTTTTTATAAGGGTAAGGAACTCGAAGAGCTGGATGTACAGGCGGTCGTCAACCTTCGGCCGGAAGTGGTGCTTATCGACGAATTGGCTCATACCAATATTGAAGGAAGTAAAAATGAAAAGCGCTGGCAGGATGTGATAGAGATACTCGAGTCGGGAATCAATGTGGTTAGTGCCGTCAACATCCAGCACATTGAAAGTCTGAATGAAGAAATTCGCAGAATCACCGGCATCGAGGTACGAGAGCGTATTCCGGATAAAATGGTGGCGATAGCCGATGAAATCGTCAACATTGATTTAACGGCGTCGGACCTGATCACCAGGCTGAAAGAAGGGAAGATTTATTCGGAAGACAAGATAAATCCAGCTTTGGAAAATTTCTTTAAGAGCGATCACATTTTGCAACTGCGGGAACTGGCGTTAAAAGAAGTGGCCGGTCACGTTGTCCGTAAAGTAGATTCGGAGGTGGATAAAAGTATAGCGCTGCGTCATGAGCGATTTATGGCATGCATAGGAAGTGACGCGAAAAAGGCGAAAAGTATTATCAGGAAGACCGCCCGAATGGCGGGCTACTATAGTGCCGAATGGTTTGTTTTGTATGTTCAGACCCCGAGAGAAAGATTGGATAAGATTGCGCTGGATAAACAGCGAATGCTGATCAACAACTTTAAACTGGCTACCGAGTTGGGCGGGAAAGTGATTCAGATCAATAGTAAAAATATCCCGACTGCCATTATCGACCAAGCTGTAAAAATGAATGTCACCACAGTTTGCCTGGGCAAACCTAGGATCAGCCTGCTGAATATTATCCTTTCTACAGGTATTTTTGATACCTTACTAAAGAAAATGTCTGTAACGGAAATTGACTTAATTATTCTCTCATGAAGATAAAGGCCAGGCTGACTTTTGGGGTTGGCCTCTTGTTTTTGCTTATTATCCTTTTGTCTATAGTGAGTATCAGGTATGTAAACAGCCTTAAAAAGGATACCAAAAACATCCTGGAGGCTAATTATAATACGCTACAGTACTCCCGGAATATGCTCATTGCACTGGACGGTTTTTTGATAAATCAAGATGCATATAATGCTTTTGAAGTAAATCTGAAAAAGCAAAAACAAAATGTGACAGAAATCGGGGAAAAGGAAGTCACCCGGCAAATTGAGGATCATTTTAAAGCGCTCCGTCTTGCGCCCGGGGATTCCAGCTCGCAGCTTTCCATCAGAAAAGACATAGCAGAACTGATGAGGCTCAATATGCAATCGATTGAAAACAAAAGCGATGTTGCCAATGAAACCGCCGAATCAGCTGTAGTATGGATTTCCTTAACGGGCACGCTCTGTTTTATCATTGCGTTCACGCTACTGGTTAACCTCCCGGGAAATATCGCCAACCCCATAGAAGAACTGAGCAAGAGTATAAAAGAAATCGCGGACCAAAACTATGACCAGCGTGTACACTTTGAAAGCAATGGCGAGTTCGGAGAATTAGCGCGCTCGTTTAATACCATGGCTCAGAAACTGGAAGAATATTCCAACAGCAAACTGGATAAAATATTAAAAGAGAATAAGCGAATAGAAACGCTTATCAACAATATGCACGACCCGGTTATCGGGATTGACGAAGCCCGGAAAATACTGTTTGTCAATGATCAGTCGCTGTATGTTACGGGCTTGAAACGGGAGGATGTTTTGGGCAGATCTATTACCGAGGTCGCAGTATCCAATGATTTGATCCGTAGCCTGATCCGGGATCTGGTTAGTCCGGAAACAAACGACAAATCCCAAAAAACAATCAAAATATTTGCCGATCATAAAGAAAGCTACTTCGAAAAGGAAATTATCGAAATAAAAGTCATTCCAACGGGGGAGAAGGAATACAGGCTCATTGGCCACTTTATCTGGCTACGCAACATCACTCCTTTCAAAGAGCTGGATTTTGCCAAGACCAATTTTATCGCCACCGTCTCCCATGAATTGAAAACACCCATTTCCTCTATCGAGCTCAGCCTTGATATACTACATCATGAAGAAACAGGGGAACTCAATCCGGAGC
>CAZAVR010000199.1:0-7306 GCA_964488435.1 uncultured Cytophagales bacterium
TGCTGACAGCGGATGAAGCGGGCGAATGGGCATTCCACTGCCACCTGCTCTATCACATGATGGCGGGCATGATGACCAAGGTGGTTGTGGCAAAACTTGACCCAGCGGATGTGCCTGCTCACCAGCAAGCGCCAGAGCCACACACTAGCCACAAAATGCCTGCCTCTGCGCCGGATTCAGCAAAGGAGCATCATCATGGCCATTAGAACTGTATCCATTGCCGCACTGATCGCTTTATCAACTTTGCAGCCCGCATGGGCGGCGAATGAGCATGACGATCATAAGGATGAACATGGCGGACAGGTTTTTCATATGTTCCGACTGGAAGCCGACTATGGAGCCGGACAGCACGATGCCATAGCAAGTTGGGAATTCGACGGCTGGGTTGGCACGGATGAGAATAAGCTCTGGCTAAAATCAGAGGGTGAAGTCGAGGACAGTAAAACCGAACAAGCTGAATTCTGGGCGCTTTATAGCCGCAATGTGGCCACGTTCTGGGATGCACAAATAGGTATCCGGCACGACACACAGCCGGAATCCACTACTTATCTGGCATTGGGTATGAATGGCCTTGCTCCCTATTTCTTTGAAACCGAAGCACATCTTTTTGTCAGCGACGAAGGCGATGTCAGCGCCAGACTGCGTCAGGAAAACGACTTCTTGATTACGCAGCGGTTTATCCTTCAGCCGTATCTGGAAGCCAATCTTTTTGCTCAGGACGTACCAGATCAGGAGGTGGGCGCAGGTCTGGCCAATGCCGAAATTGGTCTGCAAGCCAGATATGAAATCACCCGCAAATTCGCACCATATGTGGATGTACGCTATGAGAGGAAGTTCGGTGAAACAGGACGCATCGCCCAAGCTAACGGTGAATCGAAGGATGATTTCATAGGAGCCGTTGGAATACGGTTAATGTTCTGAAAAAATCTAAATGCGGCAATAAGCGTTTTAACTATAATTACACTAGCCGACGAAGTTTGCGATAGGAACTGCTCAAGCAAGTTTGAAATTTTAAAGAGTAAAACGAATGGGGAGCGCGATATGATGATGCTGCTTAAAATAGGAATTGCCGCTACTGTCATAGGTTTTACCTCATGGCTTTCCGGCAAAAAACCGGAACTGGCAGGATTCATCATCGCGCTTCCCATCGCCTCGCTACTGGCGTTAGCATTTTCGCAGATCGAACATAAAGACGCGGCTGCCTCTATCACCTTTGCTAAAAGTATTCTGATCGGTGTTCCCGTATCATGGTTATTCTTTGCTCCTTTCTTTTTCGCTGACAGGCTCGGCGGCAATTTCTGGCTCTGCTATGCCATTGGCCTTGCTCTGCTAGCAGTTGGGTTCTTTGTGCATCGCGCTCTTACAGACTTTATTTAAGGTAAGAATCTTAATATATGGCGGTGCCTATATAGTGCCTCATATTATAATAGGCAGCGGGCAACCTATTTTAGATCCGGGCAGTTACAAATGTAGGCAGCAGGGACCCGATTTAGTTCTAACTTAGAAATTGCGTCTCAGGCTGACTCAGCTTCAAAATCCCGAGGCTGTGAGGGCGCGATTTAGCTCAAACTTTAACAACCAGACGCCCGCACTAATCGTACAGATTCCCACGAAAGCTCAGCATGGAGAGATTTGTATCAAGCAGTCTGTCCCAGTTGCAGCATAGGTCCACTCCGTTTGTTATCCGTTATTAAATGGAGTGGCGGAGCTTCTTAGATCGGTTATTGATCGGTATTAACCGATTGCACAATAGATAGCACATGACTGTTGTTTGACTGTATTATCAGTCGGCAGGACGATTACCAGTTCAGTTGTTTTTGCGTTGTATTATCAGCTATGGATGAAGGAGAAGCTAGGGATGAAGGAGAAGCTAGGGATTGAGCAGGGCCTCAACCATAGCCTAAATTAGTGCTGCAAAAGTTGAATATGGCACTATGCTACTAACCCGAACTCTGAAAAAGCGATTCAAGCGATGTAGAAAGTTGTGATTATGTCTACCATTGTACCAACTTATGATAAAACATTCGTGGATCGGCTAGCTGGCGCGAACCTCCTGAAACCCAAAGTAGCTATTATTGAGCTTATAGCAAACGCATGGGATGCTGGTGCAACTAAAGTAGAAATATTCTGGCCTACCAAAGAGCAATCGCACTTCGAAATTCGCGATAATGGACATGGGATGTCTTCCGCCGAATTTTCTAAACGATACATGCAGATTATGTACAATCGTGTGGCTGGTCAAGGTAGTAGTGTCGAGTTTGAATCTCGCGGCAAAAAGGTTATGCGCCGCACGTTCGGTAAGAATGGCTTAGGTAGAATGGGAGGCTTTAGTTTTGCTGATAGCTATAGGCTGGCAACAACCACGGACGGCAAAGATATCGCTAGCTACCTAATTGCGAAAGGCGCGGTGAATGCCCAAACCCCATTTACTGCCGAGGTAATTCCTAATGAAAAAACATTTAAACAGTCGGGAACCATAATTTATACGCCAGAAGCCAAGGCCACATCTATTGATATTACAGAATTAAAGAAAGAGATTGGGTTGCGCTTTTTAAGCGATCCTGACTTTTCAGTATTCGTAAATGGCGAGAAAGTCGAATTACAGGATATTCCCACCACTAATGTGACGGCGCTTGAAGCAAAGGTAGATGGGGTCACTATTCCGATTTTAGCCATTGATACTCAAACGCCTGATGGCAATACGTACCAACATGGCGTGGCATGGCATGTGCAGAATAGGCTTGTAGGCGATTGTTCATGGCGTGGCCCAAACAACGAGAAGTTCATTGATGGGCGTAAAAGCGTTGCTAAACGCTTTACTTTCATTGTTAATGCCAATCATCTAGAAGCCGATGTTGTGCCCGACTGGACTGGGTTCAATGCAAAAAGCCACGCTTACCAAAGAGTTTTCGCTGCTGTAGAAGCAGTCATCAGTAAGTTTGTCTTTTCTCTGGCTAAAGAAAAGAATTCAAAGGTGTTTGATGACATCCGTGAAGCTAACGCAAATACCGTACGCAAATTAAGCCCGATTGAACGAGTCAATTGGGAAGATTTTGTTCTAAAAACCCAGGAAGAATGCGACTATCTAAGAGAAGATCAGTTGCTTCAGATTTCAACAATTCTTGCTAATCTGCAATTAGCGAAATCACGATTTGCACTTCTTCATAAGCTAAGCGGTTATAATCCAGACCAGTTAGATGATCTAGATTCACTTTTGGCAGAGTGGGGTATTGATACTGCAAAAGTAGTCTTAGATGAAATCAAAACCCGCCTCAAACTTATCGCCCAAATGGAAACTAAGCTTCATGATGAAGCGGCGGATGAACTGCACGATCTACAGCCATTATTTGAGGCAGGCCTATGGATTCTGGGACCCAAGTATGAGTCAATTTTGTTTACCTCGAATAGAGGCATGACCGCTGTACTCAACAAGCTTGGGAGCATTAAAACTAAAGGGAGTAAGTTGAGGCCCGACTTCGTTGTTCTAACTGATGGAACAGTTGGGCTGTATACTTTGCCTGCATATGACTCAGAAAATGCAGAGATAGGGATTTCTGAACTAGTAATTCTTGAATTAAAAAAAGCAGGAATTCCGATTGGTGATGAGCAAAAATCGCAGTGTTGGGAATATGTAAAAGAACTCCGGGTGAAAGGCATGATATCGGAGACAACTACTGTGCAGTGCTATGTTCTAGGAAGTGCATTAAAAGAGAATGAATCTGGCGAGCGAAAAGAGGGCAAGAATATAACCATCACACCAATGTTGTACGACACTGTTTTGAAGAGAGCCAACTCACGTTTATTTGGTCTTAAAAAGCGCATCGAATCTGCGCCATTTTTAAATGAAGACGAGTTAAAAGATTTTTCTGAACGCTCAGAAGCGTACGATAAAAATCAAACGAATATTTTTGAAGAAGCAAAATAATTAGGCATTTTATGGCGATTTCTGAAAAGCAATTTTACGAAGAGCTAAAAGCTGAGATTCAAAGTTTTAAAGGTCATGAACAAAGCAGAACGCAAACATTTTTCTATGGTTTAATCGCTGTTGGTGTGTACGCCTTTTTTCAGCTTAAAGACTCTGATTACTGCCAGCCCGTTATAATTATAAGCCTTATCCTTGGGGTATACGGGTATTATCGTTGGTATCTAACAGAAATGCTTAATCTTCGTGCTGCTGTTGCATCCAGAAGATTTGTCCGTGTTCTTGATGATAATCCTACAGATGAGCACCTACCTGATATGGTGCGCGAAATTGTGCAAATCAGCCGGGAATCTACCAGAGGCCATGTTTTTACTTTAGGGGCTGCAGTTCTAAGCTGCATGCTTCTCATATTAAGCCTCGGACTATCTGTTGATAGTAACTCAGCTAATGAGCCGTTACTTATCATAGCCATTCTTACGGCAATAGGAGCTGTCGTCTTATTATTTCTTAATCACAGAAAATTCTTAGCTGGCGAGGCGGCAAAACTGCGTAAGATTGAGAATCCAGATGCAGATATCAAATAATATAATCCTCTAGCGTAATCGCAAAACCTCGCTAGAGGCACATATTACTAATTGTTTGGCCCCTCTAGTCATCGCTACGTATAAATGTTTTCTGTCCATAAGCTCTGGACTTAAAATAACACATGTTTCTGCCTCTAAACCTTTAAGCAATAGAGTGCTGCCTACGGTTCGCTTAGCTAGAGGCCTTCCCACAAGACGTGACTGTTCGCGAACTGTAACGGCTGCAACCGATGGAGTAATATCAGGGGAGGAATGACACGCTCTTAATACGTTGTAGGCTCCACGTAAAATAGCGGGGCGATGCGATCTAACACCTGTTTGGCTGTTAATTGCTTCTAAGAGTTCGGCAGCTCCTCTGTAACATGGCTGTTCTGCAAAGCGAATCGCAGCTTGTTCAGCGCCAGATGCGGCACGACGTGCGCGCCCATTACGTAACGAATCTACACGTACAAGCATGTCGGTAGCACCTACATTAGTCATTACCGACCCTGCAAATTCTACCACATGCTGCAAAACGGTGGGAGATGTTAGATTTAAGCCATCTCCAAACGTGACCAAGTCGGTAAGATCTACATTTTCTACTGTGACTGCACCGGGTATCTGTTTAGCAAAGTCACGCTGCGTCTGGGGACGTGTTGAGTCTGCAATGATAAGTACTTTGCCATCGTCGCCCGGCGGATTTGTTCTGCCCGCTTCTAATCTTAAATTATGATCGTCTTGATTGCCTAGCATTCTTACTAATCGTACATTTGGTGGAGCTGTACTAAGGTCAATAGAGGTTCCGTTGGCTAGCGTTTCTCTAGCCTGTAATAGCCAGCGGCCAAATGCTTCTTCATTTGCACGAATCCATCTATGGGGTGTTTGCAGTTGGCCAATAAGAGGAAACTGGACGCAAACTTGCCTTTCCCAATCCGCCAAAGGATCGCCAAATCCAAAGATTGCTTGCATGGGATCACCTAAAACACATGTGCGCAAAGCATTGGCTGCGTGAAAGACAATCGCATGTTGTCGTTCTGAACAATCTTGATATTCATCAACAATCAGACGATCATAAGTGGCAGCTAGTACATCATGAATGTGCCCTCCACCGAGGAGACGCCAAGCCGCATCACGAATGGCTGGATAGTCCCGTCCACGGTTTCTTAGTTGCAACGCATTGGGATCAATCCCAGACCTTGCTGGAAATGTTTTTGCAAGGCGCATTGCCCAGCCATCTATCGTTGCTAAACGGTATTTGCTTGTGGGAACTTGTGCCCTATCAAGCCTGCTACGTAAGGCAGCAACTCCAGCATTTGTGTGTGTAAGGACTAAGATTGGCTTTGAGCCACTATGTCGGGATAAAGCATCGGCAATCAAATGCGTTTTACCACATCCCGCTGGGGCTGTTACAGTACCTCGATCAAATGCTAAAAGGTCAATTTCAACTGGCACTG
The DNA here is from genome assembly GCA_964488435.1 of uncultured Cytophagales bacterium. Classification (GTDB taxonomy): domain Bacteria; phylum Bacteroidota; class Bacteroidia; order Cytophagales; family Spirosomataceae; genus JBEBSO01. The sequence goes on from CAZAVR010000199.1 coordinate 5,940, forward strand.
CTTACCCATTGCCAAATCAAGTTGATAACAGATACAAAACCCGGATCAGCATTAGGTAAATCAGGGCCAACGATATCGCGCCCCACTTCTTCCATTTTTGAAACATTTTTGAACCATGGATTTGATTCGCCTTGTGCTGCGATTCGCATGGCTTCGCGTATCGGAGGTGTAATTGGGCCGCGACAAGCATTGAGATTCAATACTTCGCTGGAAGCAGTTCTTAACTGTGCGTCAATACGGGCTTCGCCGTGGAAAGTGACAGCTTTAGTAAGTAATCCTGCAATTCCCCTATCACTTAAGCTAAGAAAAAGTTCGTCTTCCAATGAGCGTCCGTTTCTCCATTTGAAAACGGAATTTCCAGCAGAAATAAAGGCCGCCTCATCAGCAGCAAGTGGCTGTACATCATCATCTCTTAAAGTGGCGGTTCGGTAGCCTAATCTAGCAAACGGATTAGCCCGCTGGTAAAGATTAGAAACCCCTTTAGCGTCAACAAGACTGATGCCGTACGCATTAATAGATATGTAGTTCTGGGCTACAGCATGCAAATCAAGGCCTCGAATCAACCCGACCTCGCTGGCACCTTCACACACGAGTACGGAAGGCGACAGAAAAGCTTCTGGATGTAGCCGGATAGTGCCCTGAACATCATTCGCAAGACCAACCAGCGACACTGAATGTCCGCCATTATTCTTACGAACAACTGCAAGTTGATGTCCACTTAACTCACGCAATGCTGTTGGTGAATGGGTTGTTATAAATGCCTGAAGTGGCGGAGTGCTTTCTTTTGCGCCGAGAGAGCCGAGAAGCCTAATGATTCTGTGGGGCTCAAGGCCATGTTCAAGTTCATCAATTAGAATGACTGTAGCTTGAACTGCCGCTTTGCGTTGTAAGCCCGCGAGCAACAGGCGCGTTGAACCTATACCTAAAGCTCTAAGAGGTATACCTTCGGCACTATGTAAAGCAATTGTACCGCCACTAAATGAAACCGAGTGAGCGTCCAGCATAGCTTTTAAAGTGGTTCCAACCGGAATTCCGAGCTCAGCAGCAGTCTGTGCAACTATACCAAGCGTTTCCCCAAGCTGAGCCTCTGCCGCATCACCAAAAGCAATACGGGCATCTCTGGCTGCTTTGGCAAGAGCTGCGGACATTTCAGGGCGCTCTTCCGAAAGCCGATTCAATACTGATCCGCGACGCCAAGCTAAATTATTGTCAGCAAGAGCACCAATTCGTGTTGGAGAAAGTCGTGCACGATCCGCCCAAGTCAAAAAACGTGATTGGCCTTGAGCTTCTGCACGTTCTGAAACCAATGTCCAAATTGGCTCTAGGTCACTACTAACTTTTAAATTGATTGTTAAAACAGTTTCGCC
>CAZAVR010000200.1:0-7286 GCA_964488435.1 uncultured Cytophagales bacterium
CCAGGGGATGAAGTGCAGTAATTTATAGTGGGTCGATACGTTCATTCCGAAAGATAATAATTCAGGACGAGGAGCAGCGCGTAGTGCATGGCAGCAGGATGCAGTTTTCGTTAATTCACCTGCCCGATGTCGAGCCGGTCAAACTTTCCATCCGGCGCCTGGTGAAACCTGAAGCAGACATTAAACGTCCCCCATTGTCCGGCATAAAAATTTCCGTATACGGCTTTACCGCCATCTTCTACCCTGTTTATCGAGAGGAACCTTTCTTTCTTGTCGAATGCATTGTCAAAAAAAGATTTAAAATTCAATGTCCGTCCGTCGTCGGTAAATACGGCGTTATCGGTAAAGCACCCGTACCAGGTCTCCAGGTCATTCGCCTGCAGCGCTTCGACTGCCTGTTTCACGTTCTTATCGGTAATTTTTGACAAATCCATCCTGTTTGTTTTGTTTTTTGAGTTGATAATGAAGTATGAATGTCCTGACCGGTCCTGCTCTGACCACAGGCTTATGACGGTCTGTCCCTCCCTATGTCACCAGGTCACTGCTTCAGCGGATGCCGCAGGTAAATAATCACCAGGTTAAGCAGCAGGAACGGAAGCTCGATCCCCGCCCCTTTCCAGTCTTTATCCTGCAACTGAAAGCAGATGATCAGCAGGATACCCGCTGCCATCAGGAAATTTCCCCATAAAAACGTGCGGGGAAACAGGATCAACATGGCGGCCAGCATTGTAACCGCCCCGTTGACAGCCAGCCCGGTCCGGTCAAATCCCCATTTGCCGAACATATCCATCATTTCCGGTTTTCCCGAAAACATGGCAAATCCCTGCTTTAGGCCCATAAAAACCGCGCAGAGCATGAGAATAGCGCTAATGCCTTTGAGTATCATAGTAGTTATATTAAAAACAGGTAGAATTCCGTGATCTCGGCCTTTCTTTTCTTATAGTGTATTGTTTTAAGTTCTGACATCTCAACAAATTTCCGGGTACACCCCTGTTACTCGTGTTTACCATTATGTAAAGCCTATTTACCGGTGGTCATTCCCATTCTTGGTTTCCTTTCTTTCTCACTTACGACAATGATTTGTTATCAATGTCTACTTACACTGGCCGGCAGTTTGGCTACATGTACTATTTTTCCAGACCAATATAGCCCGGTTCGGCCATATTGGTCTGATTTTCGCCGGATATTATTTTTGTGCAGACCGTTCAACGGTTCCCCTCCCGGGGAGGCTGTCAAACGCAAGCCAAACTGAGGTAACCCTTCCCCTGGCTTTCTCCACGAGAAGCCCTATCTTAGCCCTACTAATCCTTCCCCTCGACCGAGCTCGGGGCAAGCTGGCTCAGGAACCACCATTCGACGAACTCAGGGGCCACCCTTCGACTTTGCTCATGGAATACTATATTTGTCAATCATGAAACCTACCACTATGTCTGACCGTAAGAAAGTACACCAAGGCCGCAACATCAAAAGATTCAGGGAGATGTTAAACCTCAAGCAGAACGCCCTCGCCTGGGAGCTGGGCGAATACCCGAACCAGTTAGTATGAATAAATTGGAGTCGCCTATAATTTACACGAATGATATCAAAAACAGCAATTCCTGCGTTAATACCATTGCTTCTTTTTTTTGTTTCCGGCTGTAAAAAAGAAAACACTCCGGAACCCCGATCCGTAAGGATATGGTATATCCAACCACTTGGCGAGCTTAAATATGAGGGCGGTCTATTAACCTTAATAGGCAGCAGCAAGCTTTCTTATGACCATCAGCAGCGATTGCGGACTATAATAAGCTCGCAGATTGACACCGTATACAAGTGGTTTGAAGGAGAAAAATATTTATACACCTACGGATCCTATCTCCAATATGGCTTTGCATGGGATGGTAGCGTTGTTCAGGGAATAAAAATCGATAGTACTGCCACGCAAACCAGTGTAAACGGCATAATGGTTTCAGGTACTTATAGCGTAAATAACCCGCAGGTCAGCTTTTTCCATACCGGCTACCGACTTGATTCTATTGTCGCTCATTCATCGCTTCTCACTGGTCATCACAGGGTCATCCTGGAATACGATAACAAAAACAGAATCATCAGGAGGATTTCCAGCGGTAAGACCATCTATCCCCCCTATCAGGTTTCTATTCCCTACATTCAGATCGACTCCTCCTTTGAGTATGACGATTACAATAACCCATATCACCTACTGCACAAACAATTGGGAACGTTGTTACCAGAGCTGATTCTTGAGAACTTCTCGCCCAATAATCCTATAAAGTATACCACTTACTATAAAGACGGTACCACGGAACGTAGCTATGAAACCCACTATTCGTATACGTACAACGCGCAGCAGTATCCTACACAAATAGTGACAACCGTAGGATCCTCTCCGGCCAATACCAAAATGCTGAGGTATGAGTAATGACCGTCTATCTTCTTCAGAAAAAGCAAAAGGCAGGGTTTAAATGGAGCTATGATACTAATCAGGCTACACCGGCGCTCCCTATTTACTAGTCAATTACGATGGCCAGGCACCCTCCCAAAGGATGATCAGAATAAGCTTTCCGAAGGGCCCGTTCAAAAAGTTCGATATGAGTCTCGAATTGTTCGAATATGACTTTACCCTCATAGGAGAGCCTGATATGGGATAAGTCTGCAAAAAAACGTTCGTTCTCTATCTGAAATGATGCCGTTAAACCTCTGTCGATAGTAAATGAATCGCTCCAGTTATCTTCGAGCCACTCCCGCAATTCAGTCTCCGACGGATTCCCATAAAGATACGCTATCACTTTTTCGGATTCGCTTTGACAATAACCGCGTTCAGGAGGATAGCAATCCAAGTAATACTTTTCCAGGAAAACGGCCAGTTCAGACTGCAGGTATTGAGGCTTCAACGACCATGTATAATATCCCCCGTTTTCACGGCAATCGAAACATTGAGGACTTCCTACCAGTGCCCGCGCAATTTCCATGGTAGCTTCACCATAATCTTCGCTTAGTTCATTCACAGATTGCTTGCTAACGTTGAAGGCCGATATGATACCTGTTCGGATATAGGTTCCCATGATGAGTTAGTTTTTGATGAGTTGAATAACATATTGTATAATGATCGTCAAGAGCTGGCAAATATAGACCATGCAAAAAAGAAGACGATTAATCGTACGACGGTAAAATACCGACAACCAGTTCTGTGATATACCATGGAGGAATAAAGTACTCATGCAGGTTTCTGTCGATCATTGATCCAATAAACATCAGGCGTTTACTCTGGGATCATACTAGTGGCTGACTGAACGTCCCCAAGCTAGCCTGCCCTGAGGCGCTCGAAGCGTCAAAGCCTGGTGACTGAGCTCGCGGTCGGCCGTTGCTTGTCGAAGCCAAACTGAGGTAACCCTGCCCCTGGTTTTCTCCTCCGGAATCCTTGTCTTAGTCCCATCATAATACTACTTCTCTGTCAGTAGGGCCTGCTTGCCTTACCTTCAGACTATACGACATATACTTTGCTAAAGATAAGACTACTATGCTGTCACCTGTTCCACAACCCGCGAGGTTCATCGACCCGCTATCAGACTTTGGATTCAAAAGGCTATTTGGGAGTGAACCCAATAAAGAAATCCTCATCGATTTTCTGAACCAGTTATTCAAAGACCAGGCCGTACCAAAAGTGATCCGGGACCTGACCTACAACTCTACCGAAAAATATGGGGAAGATGAGCAATCCAAAAAGGTTGTTTTTGACCTGCTGTGTACCTGCGACAACGGGGAGCAGATACTCGTAGAAATGCAGCGAGCCGAACAGCCGTATATCAAAGAAAGCGCGGTTTTCTATACTTCCCGGCTGATCTCCGAACAATTGCCAAAGGGAAAGAAAAGCTGGAATTACGCTTTAAAAGGGGTATACCTAATTGCTTTGCTGGAATTTGAGATGCAGGCCGGCAAAGGCGATTATCTTCACCACTATTGCCTCACGGACAGAGCTACAGGAGAAATATTTTACGAAAAGTTAGGGTATAAGTTTATTGAATTGCCTAAATTTACGAAAGCCGAACATGAACTGGAAACCGATCTGGACCGCTGGTTGTTTTTATTGAAGAACTTAAGTGGGATGGATAAAATCCCGGTGTTTCTGCGGAAGAAAGTCTTTCAGAAAGTATTCCGAATAGCCGAAATCAGCAATCTAACCAAAGAAGAGCGTATGTTGTTCCAGACAAAAGAGCAAATTGAACTCGACTATCAAAGCTCTATAGAATTAGCGGCAAAGAGGGCGGCCGAGAAAAAAAACGAGAGGGCCGTCCGCAATATGATCCTGGAGGGGTTGTCCACAAAATTAATCTGTAAGATTCAGGAAGTCACTCCTGACTACGTGGCCCGGCTTCGTCAAGCGATCAAAGACGAAGCGTCTCTAAATGAGTAGTTGGCCTTCGGCTGGCTCAGGGCGGACTAGACCGGGGACAGAATGGCTCAAGTGCCGTTCGCAGCCCCCTAATTTATTACAAAACTGAGGTACCTCTCCCCCTGGTTTTCTCCCCGAAAAAACCTATCTTTAACTCATACATGCTATACGTACTTCATGACTACTATTGCTTCCATACACGATAAATTCCTACGAGCTATATTGGCAGATAAAGAAATTGCCATAGACTACTTCAGAGCCTGTCTGCCCAAAAATGTCGCGGATTTACTCGATTTATCAACGCTCACCCAACTACCGGACACCTACATTTCCAAGGAGCTACGAAAAACAATCAGCGACATCGTATATTCCTGCCGTGCGAGGGAGAGTAAGCAGGAGTTGAAGATCTCCCTATTACTTGAAAGTAAAAGCAAACCGGAAAAATTTACGCCTGTTCAGCTAGGCAGTTACCTATTCTCTGGGCTTCCAGAAGCAGATCATGCAGGACAGGGAGGTATCACCCATCATCCCGATTTTGCTCTATCACGGAAAGGAAAGATGGCAGTACCGGACGCTGATTACACTCTTTAAGAACATCGACCAAAGGCTGTTCAACTTTATTCCGGACTACGACTACATATATCATGATTTAGGAGAGATACCGAATGACCAGATTAAGGCATTAGAGAACAAATTTCTCCAAGCCTCCTTACTCGCGTTGAAATACAGCCAGTTAAAAACCGAGTTGGTGAAATGGATTCCGACGATACTTTCGCTGGCAGTGGATGCACAAAAGAACTTGCAAACCTCTTTGTTCGTTTATACCTTTGAAGTAAGTGAACTTGAAGAGGATCAGATTTTCAGAATTATTGAAGAAGTACCTGCAAATATAAAAGATACAGTTATGAGCACGGCAGATGTTTTAGTTGAAAAGGGTAAAAGAGAAAAAACCGAAAAGGCCATCCGCAATATGATCTTCGAGGGGTTGCCTACCGAATTGATCGCTAAAGTTCTGGAAGTTTCTCCCGACTATGTAGCGCAGATCCGGGACTCGGCGTCCCCGAGGAGTTAGGTGAAAATAAGCCACGACGATGCTTGGGACAGCTGACCGGTGGCTGACTAGGCGTCCCCGAGCTAGCCTGCCCTGACGCACTCGAAGGGTCGAAGCCTGGTGGCTGAGCTCGCGGTCGGCCGTTGCCTGTCGAAGCCAAACTGAGGTACCCCTCCCCCTGGCTTTCTCCTCTGGAATCCCTATCTTCGTCTCATCATAATACTATACTTCTCTGCCGGTAGGGCCTGCTTGCCTTACCTTCAGACTATACAACATATACTTTACTAAAGATAAGACTACTATGCTGCCACCTGTTCCACAACCCGCAAGGTTTATCGACCCGCTATCGGATTTCGGATTTAAGAGGCTATTTGGGAGTGAGCCTAACAAAGAAATCCTCATCGATTTTCTGAATCAGTTATTCAAAGACCAGGCCGTACCAAAAGTGATCCGGGACCTGACCTACCACTCTACCGAAAAATACGGCGAAGACGAGCAATCCAAAAAAATTGTTTTTGACCTGCTGTGTACCTGCGACAACGGAGAGCAGATACTCGTAGAAATGCAGCGTGCCGAGCAGCCGTATATCAAAGAAAGGGCGGTTTTCTATACTTCCCGGCTGATCTCCGAACAATTGCCAAAGGGAAAGAAAAGTTGGAATTATGCTTTAAAAGGGGTATACCTCATCGCATTATTGGAATTTGAGATGGAGGCCGGCAAAGGCGATTATCTTTACGACTATTGCCTCACGGACAGAGCCACAGGAGAAATATTTTACGAAAAGCTGGGATATAAGTTTATCGAATTGCCTAAATTTACAAAAGCTGAGCATCAATTGGTTACAGATCTGGACCGTTGGTTGTTTCTCTTGAAGAATTTAAGCCGGATGGATAAAATCCCGGTGTTCCTGCGGAAGAAGGTCTTTCAGAAAGTGTTCAGGATTGCCGAAATTAGTGGCTTAACTAAAGAAGAGCGTATGTTGTACCAAACAAAGGAACAAATAGAATTTGACTATCAAAGCTCTGTAGAGTTTGCGGCAAAGAAGGCTGCCGATAAGGCTCGTTTAGAAAATACCGAAAAGGCCATCCGCAATATGATCCGTGAAGGCTCTACCACAGAGTTTATCTGCAAGGTTCTGGAAGTTTCTCCTGACTATGTAGCGCGGATCCGGGACTCGGCATCCCCGAGTAGTTAGGTGAAAATAAGCCACGACGATGCTCGGGACAGGTGACCGGTGGCTGACTAGGCGTCCCCGAGCCTGTCGAAGCCTGAAGTACCCCTCCCCCTGGTTTTCTCCTCCGGAATCCCTATCTTAGCCCTATCAAAAAATACTATATTTGTCAATCATGAAACCTACCGCTATGTCTGACCGTAAGAAAGTACACCAAGGCCGCAACATCAAAAGATTCAGGGAGATGTTAAACCTCAAGCAGGACGCCCTCGCCTGGGAGCTGGGCGAAGACTGGAACCAGCAGAAGGTATCCCTCCTAGAGCAGAAGGAAGTCATCGACGACGCCATTCTACGGCATGTATCCCAAATATTGAAGATACCCGTGGAGGCCATTAAGAATTTTGATGAGGAAAATGCGGTGAATGTGATTGCCAATACGTTTGGGGATAATGCTTTTAACTCCGGCACCATCAACTTCCATCCGATTGAAGAAATAAGAAAACTTCATGAGGAGAAAATGGCTCTCTATGAACGGATGATAAAGGAGAAGGATGAGATGGTGGCAAGGATGGAGCGGTTGTTGGCGGGGAGGTAGTATTTGGGCATGCCCCTAACGCTCGGGAGTGTAATTTGAACTCTGTCTGGTTTGCAATATTTGTTTAAAGTTATTTTTT
>CAZAVR010000201.1:0-7279 GCA_964488435.1 uncultured Cytophagales bacterium
ATTTATTCCGGAAAACAACTTCTCCCTGTGAGTCACGCGGTTGCCAGGCTGCTTTCGCGCTTTCCTGTACCCATCGTAATTTGTTGGCCTGTGCATGGCTTTCCTCCGCCAGGAAAATCGCGATAAACAGCAAGGCAAATGTTGTGGTTCTTATTACAGCTTTCATTTATTTATTTTTATTTCTACTTTCCTGTTGTGATCATGTCCTTCACGCACAACATACAGCAGCTTATTCCGTCTGCCCGGATCCCGGCTTTCTATTTTTTCAGCCAGGTTCTGATATGTTTGTTCATGGTTAATTCATGGACAAACATCCAGTCACTTGTGTTGGTACCGTTGGCCAGCATGTTATCGCTGTTCTGATCCAGAATATATCCTTCCGGATTTCTGAGCAATCTTGTCTTGCCGAAGACGTCCTCATAGCTTTGCCTGATTCCTGCAAAGGTTTCCACGTACGCACTTATGGCTTTCGAAGCGGCTTCCCGATCACCCGGGGTCGTGCTTCTGTCATATTTATCGAGCAGCAGTACCAGTTTGGCCGGATAAATCTGCACTTCATTCATCTGCTTCATCAGGGAAAGCGAATAATGGTTCCGTACGGCCAACGCTTCCGCTTTTTCAATCCTTGATTTTATCATTTCGTAGCGTGGAATTTCAAGTGCGGCCAGAGAAACTTTGTTTTTGTATTTTTCAGACCATTTTCCCGGTTCGGAAGATACCGGAAGAGAGATGCTGTCATCCTTCCTGGGATATCTGTTTCTGTGTCTTTTTGTATTGATAAGACCCGAATCCCAGAACGTAAGCGCAACTTCCAGCGAATCCTGGAATTCAAAAGCATCATCCGTCAAAGCCGCCGCATAAAAGCGGTGCCTGAATGCTTTGTGCGCCTCCTTTGCCGTTAAATCCGAGAAATTCCAGGTAAGCCACGCATAGTCATAAAAGCCTCTCCAATAGGTTTCAAAATGCGGAGAGGAGTCGTCCCAGGCTGTCGTCATGATCCCATCCATTTTCTTGGTGGTGGAGATCTCGCAGAAATCTTTTACCGGCTGAAATAGGGAGTTCTCACGGGGCAGCATACCGGACATGCTTTGGCTTGCCGGCGCAGCCATTACTTTCAGATTATGCGACTTATACCAGTCAATGGCTTTCAGGTTTCCAAGACTCTTTGGCCTAGAATATTCCCACCTCATGTAAATACAGTCTTTGGGAAAGAGATGGACGTTTTCTTCCAGCCGGTGAAGATTTTGCTCCCACAATTTTTCAATTTCGGCATTGGACATTTTGCCGTTGGCAATGGTTTGCCATAAACCCGAAAGCTGAAATAGCATGTCATCCCAGAAAATGGGAATCCGGTTGTTCTCGCGTGCAAATTCACACACTTTGTTCAGCCAGTACATCTGCAGCTCAAATGTCTTCATCCCGGATTTCTTTGACAACTCGGATTTACCCAGGTTATAAACTTCGTCGCCACCCACATGCAGGTATTTACCTCCGGGCGTGGCTTCAATCGCTTCTTTATAGAGTGAAAACTGCAAGTCGTACACCTCCGGCTTCAAGGGATCAAACACCCAGTCAGACTCAGGATCATCCCGGAGATGTTTGTACTCATCATGCTTCAGAATAAACGAGACATGACCAAGCCCCTGGACCAAAGGACTGACTTCAATATGACGGTCGTTGGCATAGCGGCACAATGCGGCAAACTCTTCTATCGACATCGCGTGGCTCGCTCCTACCTTAGCAGCTTCCCTGTATCTGAGCTTATCTTCAAACTCTACAATCACAGCATTAATCTTTACCCTTGCTAAGCGGTCGATCATCCTGTAATAAGAATCCATCACGTCCAGATGGTACTTAAGATCCCAATGAACCGCCCTGTATTCAACACCCGGATAATCTACTATTTTCAACGCAGGGATCTGGATCCGTTGCTCCTGAGCATCCTCCAATAGTTGAAGTAATGTCTGGCATCCATAAAAAAGTCCTGCTTCACTGCTTCCGCTTATGACCACTTCTTCATTGCGGACTTCCAGTATATATCCTTCCTTTGATTCAGGCAGGTCGCTGCCGGATCTTAACACAAGGCTGAGCGTACCTTTGCCGGAACTTTTGGCCAGGGGCAGATCCTTCAAGGGGAAATCCAAATCTGGTCTTCTTTGAAAGCCCCGTAGGGACACTGCTCTCAAATTGGAAGCATTCAGCCCCTTTCCTTTCAAAAGCTCTACCTTTTGAGGCGCTGGAAGCAGGCGAAATTTTCTTTCAAAATCCTTAAGATCAGCTGCCACCGATTCATTTATAAAACACCATAGAAAACATCCCAAAAAAAGGAAAATACTTCTCATTCTAATTGATTATTAAGAGTTTAGTGATTCCGGATTATAAAAAAAGTTAAGACCGCCTTCTTGAAACAGAATATTATTCTGAATATATAACAAACACAATCATCACTCAAAATATAATATATAAATATAGAAAAAAATGTAGAATAGATTCAAAATATTGACATTTATCAGTACAATATTCTGTTTTACATTATTACAATATTGCCTTTCAGACACACGATTTTCTCACCAGGCTGGTTACCCTCCTTACCTCTTTCACAATGCGATCTTCCAGATCGCCTTTCCACCGCCAGGCAGGATGCCCGTATTCATCAATATGCGCTCCCTCATATCCCCCTTCTTCCCATATTCGTCCCGAAGGAATGTAAGAAACCATCTGGTTCGCATAACCGCATACCCATGTGGTCAGGTCATCAAACTCCTTTTTAAACCGGAGCCCATAATCCACGACGGCCTCTCCTGCCAGCCCGATCAAAAGCAGTTCTTTCCCAAGTTTCCAGGCTTGCACAGGATAGGGAAATGTGTCTGAAAACTGCTCTCCGGATTCAAGTTTGCCCAGCATCCGGCCTGCCCACCTCGCATGGAGCGCACTCTCCCCCTTTGCGATAGGTAAGAGTTTTTCTTCCGTGGCAAGTTCTTCATATTCCAGATCCACGTTCCCGAATGCCGTGGCAATTTCAGCAGACACAGGTTCCATAGGGCTTTCGAGTGCCAGTCTTACCGCATCTGAGAGCATCCTGCCATATCGCTCACACAATTCTACCGTACGGCGGGGTATAGGGTTCTGGTCTCCACCGCAAGTATTGAAGAACATCGCCATGGCCCCCGGATAAGACGCCTCCAGATTGAGCTGTGCAAATCCCGGGTAGTCGCCGTTCCAAAAGTTCCCGTTGAGGGTGGTCGGATGACAGGCATATCCAAACAAAACCGCAAGCAGCTTTTGATCTTTATCTTTTACAGCCAGTACCGGAACCGAATGGTCCACTATCCCCTTCAACGGTACGCTTTGTTCCCGCATTGCCGGAACTTCCGCTTCGGCATTTTCTCTACGGTTTACAGCAAACGTACAATTGCCCTCTCCCGCGGACAGCTGCACCGGCTGAAACCCTTCAAGCGCATCTCCTATGGCATCCAGGATTTGTTCCTCCATCCACAAGGTATAGGTAACGACATGATTTTTCTGTTCCTCATCGCTGGGATAGTAATCCTGAAGGTCATCCTGAAGACAAGGTCCCGAATGATTATGAGAGAAAGTCAGCATGAAGTCTTTTTGCTCAATCCTGAACCGATCGTATACCTTTCGGGCAAGCCGTTCATAGATTGTCGCAGATATACCCTGATGATCTGTAGTTACCAGAACGGCTGTTTGGCCATCGCTGCTTTTAAGTGTAATGACTTTTGCCCAAAGATCATGGATTATCCCCTCCACAACCCTTTTAAATCCATAGCCGGCCAACCATACAGGATGAGCAGGTGTGATTTTTCGCTTGCCCAATCCTGCCTGCCAGTCTGCTGTATTTACTGATTCGTTCAAAGTTTAGTTTATCATAATTTGCCCTGGTGTCTACAGCCGGTAAATGGTCAAAAAAAAACGCGACAAACCGGATGAAAGCAGGAGGGCATGACCTGTATCTTCGAACAAGACCAGGCCATGCCTCACCTGAAAATCCTAAAAATCGGGTATGCCCAAAGGATGAACCGCGGCACCTTTTCAGGCGAAATTCATTATCTTCACATTACTTCTGCAAAAGATCACTTTCCCTTCCCGGTCACCCCGGCCTTTGTGGCAAGGTCTTTCATTCCGTCTATGATAATCGACTGAACACCGGGCTTCCATTTTGCCTGCAAACCATACACCAGATGCGAGGAAGCACCTTCATATCCTCCTTCTTTCAGAATAACTTCCGAAGGGATATAAGCCATCACGTCGTTGGAATATCCCATGACAAAAATATCAGGACCATAGATTTTCTTCAGCTCGACCGAATACTGTACCACGAGTTCTCCTCCCATCACCATAATAGGCTGCTCTCCTAATTTCCAAACCTGCAACGGGTATGGATACTCGCTCTGCAATTTCCCAGCGCGCTTAAGTCCTTGTATACGTTTGGCCCAACGTTTGGTGTAGTCCGCTCCGGTGGTCGTCATTTTGGCCAGCTCAGCATCATCAGGTCCTTCTTCTGTCGTCAATGTCACTTCGGAATAAACTGCACTTATCACTGGAGAAAGTGGGTTCATATCCTCTTCAAGAACACGATCAACGGCAGCAACCAGCTCTTTTGCAAATTGCTTTGCCAGCGGGATCGTCCTTCTTGGCAATGGGTTCTGATCCGCACCTGCTCCCTGGAAGAACAGCGCAGTGGTACCGGGGTAAGCTTTTTCAAGTTCAATTTGAGCAAATCCCGGATAATCACCAGACCACTTGTCAATACTTAAAACCGTAGGATGACAAGCATATCCAAACGCAATCGCCATCAGCTTTCCTTTTGCATCCGTTACTTTGATTACCGGCACGGCATGGTCATTAGGACCTTTCAATTCGCTTTGCAACGTGAGGGTTCCTTCGGAATTGTTGCGTCTGTTTACCTGAAACCTCGTTACGCCGTTTTTTGAATGCAGGTTAGCAGGCTGCAGTGAAGATATGGCTCTTCCTACAAGTGCAACGATCCTGCTTTCAAGATCCTTCGTATAGTCGTCGATGAGCTTAATCTGCTTCTCATCTAACGGATAAATATCCTGCAGGGCACTCCCCAACACAGGCCCTGTATGTGTATGAGAGCTGTTGATGATGATCTGGGCTCTGGAAAGCTTGTATTGCTTTTCAATGCGATCGCGGATCCGGTCAGATGAAGCTTTGGGCATCCCCAGCAGATCCGTCGTGATGAGCACTGCCCTTTTGCCGTTCTGGTCTTCCAGCGCCAGTGCTTTCGCCCACAAGTCATGTATTTTACCTTCCGAAGGCTTGGTGCGGGAGCCATAGCCTGCCAGCCAAATGGACTGCTTGGGTGTGATATTCTCGCGGGCCACACCGGCTTTCCAGCCCGCTGCGGGGCCGGCAAAAATGTAATGACTGGCAGAAATTGCCACCAGCAGGAAAAGAAGTTTAGCTACTTTTTTCATCTATTTTGATTTCAGTTGGGATTCTTTAAGGTTAAATGGTTTATCGCCATTAGAACCAATTACACAACGCCGCCGTGCGCTATGCCAGGTCGTTGATTGGCTCATTTCACGACTGGATTGACTTCTTTATTTTGTCAGCATTTTTATGGACTTTCTCAATAGCAGCTGCTATATCATCCATGTCGGATCTACTTCCTAATAACATACTATGAAAAAGCCACACCGCTTCTTCCTGGCACAGAATCGCGTTTTCGGGACATGCATTTTCCTCATTGTACTTCTTTATGTCCAGCTGCTTTTTAGAATAGTTCCTTTTGTAAAGAGTAGACTGGAACGCATCGTTCAGATAAGGCTCTTTGTTCAATTCACCATAGCCGCTCATCGCCGGTACGCCTTCTGCTCCCAGCGCTTTAATAAATGCACTCCGGGACAGACCGCCAAACGCTTCTTTATTGTATCTGAAAGGAAATACATGGAAAGCAGACCTGGTCACTTTGTCATAAAGCTTGTAAGGCGTAATACCCGGAAGACCGGTGATTTTAGACTTGAGATAGGCTGCATTTTCGCCCCGGTATACCGTATCTCCTTCCAGCCTGGCAAGCTGTGCAAGTCCTATGGCAGCCTGGTACTCGGTCAGTCTTATCTTCGTTCCTCTGATGACCGCACCTGCACTTACACTTCCTATCGCATTGCCATACGGGTAACCATAATTATGATAAGAGTAGCATTTGTCCATGAAAAGCTCGTCATTGCTCACAATTGCTCCCCCCTCTCCGATCGGCAGGTTCTTCGAATTCTGAAAGCTGAAACAGCCGGCATTACCTATCGTCCCTACTTTCTTATGATCATACTCGGCCAAATGCGATTGACAGGCATCTTCTATCACATAAAGGTTATGTTTTTTCGCAATGGCCATAATACGATCCATATCCGCCGGCAAACCCAAGATATGTACGGGGAGTATGGCTTTCGTACGGGAAGTAATTTTGGCTTCGATTTTTGCCGGATCAATCTGGAAAGTTTCCCTGTCCGTGTCTACAAAAACAGGGATGGCGCCATTGGCCAGTATAGAAGCCACCGTGGCTATAAAGGTATAAGGAGGTACGATCACCTCATCGCCCACACCTATATTCAGCTGCCCCAAAGCTGTAATGAGTGCATTGGTCCCGTTGACCACAGAAAGACAACGTTTGGCTCCCACTGCCTCAGCCCATTTTTTTTCGAATTCGGTGACCAGCTTGGAACGTGACCATACACCGCTTTTCAATACGTCTGCGACTTTTTTGGTGTCGCTTTCCGAATTCCATATCGGCCATTCAGGCCATTTTTTCCCCACTCTTATCGGATTCCCTCCGAGAACAGCCGGCTCACCTGTAACAAAATGACTTACGGTACCTTCGGATATCATCGCCGAAGACGATGCTCCGCTGCTCAGTCCTTTTTCAACTATGCCAGGAAGCATAAGAGCCCCTAGCCCGTTCAGAGAGTTTCTTTTTAAGAACTCTCTTCTGGTATGACTTTTATTTTTCATAAGAAAATTGGTTCAAAAAAGCACATTGTATAATTATCTGATGCTAATCTTTACTTCTTGCCATCCTTCTCAGTCCAGGAGAAAATGGGATTCACCCAAAACTTCTCTCCTACACCGATATTGGAAATCCAGGCTTCTTCTCCTGCCTTTACTCCCGAAACAGGCTGCGAGAGCTTCATGCGCTGTCCATTCCTTCCCATCATCTGTTCAATCACACCCACCGGCTCTAGCTGATTATTCAATAAAGTGCTCCCTACATAAAGCGGGGAAAAGGCCAGTGTAGTAC
>CAZAVR010000202.1:0-7266 GCA_964488435.1 uncultured Cytophagales bacterium
GGTTGGGTGGAAGTGATGGGGAAAAAAGGCAATTTTGTCTCTACGTCCCTGCCTGTCAGCAATCCAAAGCCATTTAAAACGGATATATCTGAAATTTTTTTTAACTCTGGCGTAAATAGTTTTTACAAACGGATTGCCCGCCGCCAGTCGGTAATAAGGGAGTTAAAACCTAACCAGTTGATGGTTAACGATGGTTATCCCGATGCCAGAATTGCGCCTTTGGATTTGATAACTGACCGTTACAAGTTCCTGTCAAAAAGAACAAGCCTCCATGCTATGTTATTAGCGGGCAGTAGCTCCGGTAGCTATTCCTTACGAGCAGAACTGGCCCGTTTTTTGTCCAAGACCAGGGCGCTGAATATATCGGCGGAGCATGTCCTTGTGACCCACGGTGCACAATTGGCTATCTCTGTTGCTGCAAGTATGATTCTTCAGCCAGGCAGTACTGTTATCGTCGGCGACCTGAATTATGTATTGGCGGACAGACTTTTTGAAGGACTGGGTGCGAAACTTATAAAGGTTAAGGTTGACCATGATGGTATCGACGTTGACGCAATTGAGGAGATCTGCAAGGAATCAATGCCAAGCCTCCTGTATATTATTCCGCACCACCATCATCCTACCACCGTTACCCTCAGTGCCGAAAGAAGGACTAAGCTTTTGGATATCATTCGTCGTTACCGTCTCCCGGTGATAGAAGATGACTACGACTATGATTTTCACTATGAGAATGCTCCGATATTGCCATTGGCCAGTGCAGAACACGATGGCTATGTTCTTTACATAGGATCTATTTCTAAAACATTGGCGCCTACAGTGAGGCTGGGATATCTGATTGGAGGGGAGGATTTTATATGGCAGGCAGCTAAGCTCAAACAGTTTCTGGAAATCAGGGGCGATGTATTATTCGAAGAATCTGTTGCCCATCTTTTCAGCAGCGGCGAAATGCAAAGACACCTGAAAAAATCTGTAAAGCTATACAAAAAGAGGAGAGATGATTTCTGCGAACTTTTAAGCGCTTACTTGGGTGACATTGTTGATTTTACACCTCCAAATGGGGGTATGGCGGTTTGGACTGTCTTTGCCCCTGATTATTCAATCCCTCTTTTTTCGGAAAGGTTGTTAACCAGAGGTATTTATATGAACGATGGGAGCCTTTACAAATACAAAGAGGATGTCAATGGAATAAGGTTTGGTTTCGCCTCGTTGAATGAAAAAGAGCTACAAACTTTCGCCATGGCCCTAAAGGAAGCCCGATGAGCTGACTTACCACTGCGTTCAAATCATTCGACTACTATCAGCTTTCCGGGACAAAAATTATGGTTTTTTTTTCCAATCCTCAAACCTTGTCTTGCCGGAAAAGAAATCACCTGAGGGAACCAGAAGAGATCTTGGTATGTCTTCGAACATGTATTTGTCGTCCTGGTCAGGGACCACTATTTTATCTTCACCTTTCTCCCTTAGGTAACTTTCTACGAAATCGTTCATGGGCCCGCGGTCAGGTCCGGCTATTTCTACTATTTTGTTTTTGGGCTGCTCCAGAGCGAACTTTACGACATAATCTTTGACATCCTCCAATGCAATAGGCTGATAATCAACTGTCGAAACATAGACTTTTTCGTCTTTACCCTGAACCGCAATAATGGTGTCGATATGCTCGTGAAACTGCGTAGAGCGGACAACGGTGTAGGGGATGCCGGATCCAATCACGGCATCTTCCTGGTATTTTTTTGCTTGCAGGTATCCGATATGCTGTGCACGATCTGTCCCGACAATAGAAAGCACCAGATGGTGTTTAATACGGGCAGTTTTTTCGGCTCCAACCAGGGTTTTAGCAGCACTGCGAAAAAAATTCAACGCGATTTGTGCCTCTGGTGATTTAGAGTTGGAAAGATCAATTACGATGTCGGTTCCTTGCAACGCTTCAGCTAGTCCAACGCCCGTCAGGATATCAATGCCAGTCGAGGGCGCTCCGACAATAACTTCATTGCCTGCACTTTCTAATTTTTCACAAACGCCCTTACCTACAAGGCCTGTTCCTCCAATAACTAAGATCTTCATGATAATTGAATTGTTTAAACAAAACTTAGTGAGATAACAGCAGACTCCATTTTGACAACGGAAAGCGCCTGTTGTATTCATTTTTCAAAGTAAGGGACAAAGCAGGCGACTCAGGCCATCCAGGATTCAGATTCGTGGCAGTCCAGCAAACCTACCCGCTACTCATCTTGAAATTGATAAAAGGATCCGTTTTGAACCATCCGTTTTTACCGGGATTATTCCGAGCCTTTTAAAGTTAGATCAACGGACCGAATGGCCATATCCTGGCGTGGCAGATGGCGGGTTGTTCATTTTCGATCTGGTGGAGAAAAAGTACTTTCCTGTTATGTAATTTATAAGGTATGAGGAGAAGCCGGGAAAATGCAGTCAGGCGCGATATGAATGGTCATTTATGTGTCAGGAGGGGTGTAGAAAAGTCCGCACCATTAAGAAAGATAATCATTTATTTTGACATATCCAAGAGTCCTGCCCGAAAAAGGTGGGATTTCTGCATTTAACCAAAGTACCCCAGAACGACGGGGAAATGGTGTCAACCGCCATTAAGACATCCCATATCAACGGTTCATTTTAGTTGGCCGGTTCATAATACAGAATGACCGCACCACCGCCAAACGTCTTCGTCTTGATGAGTTTAAGCATAACTTTTTCGCTGATATCTTTAAACAAGGGAAGGCCACTTCCAGCGACAATGGGATGAATACAAAGCTGATATTCGTCTATTAAGTGGAGCTGGGTCGCAGCGACGATCAGGCTGGGACTGCACACAAAAATGTCCTTACCCGGTTGTTTTTTGAGATCCGAAATTTCTTTTTCAAGATTTTGAGTCGCTAACTGTGCACTTTTCCAGTCAACGTTTTTCAGTGTGCGGGAGAAAACGATCTTAGGGGTTTTATCTATGGCAACGGCAAAGTCGTCCATAGCTTTGTCGCCTGTGGGATTATCCAGCACGCCTCGCCAAAATTCCATCAGCTGATAGGTGATCCTGCCATATAAGGCTACGCCGGCGCTGCTCAGCAGGTCCGCATAATGTTCATGTATTTCTTCGTCCGGGACACCTGAGGTATGGTCACAAAACCCGTCAAGGGTCAAATTAATAGCGGCAATTATTTTTCTCATGGTAAAGTTCGAGGTTTAGTATCCGGCCGGCGCAGGCCATAGTCACATAAGAATGAAAAAGCGAAATGGTGAAAATATGCTTATGAAATATGAATGTTTATGTAATCTGCAAAAAAGCGGGCATTTTCTCAAAATAGTAAGCTCCAATTAAAAGCACAACTCTGCAAAAATCTAATCCATCCGGCATGTTCAGGTTTTTTGGCTACATCAAAAGTCGTTTTGGATACGTCTCCTTTTTTCTTATCGGTCATCTTTGCATACACCAAAGTAACACTCCATCAGAATTTTACAGGAAAATCAAACAATTAAGAATATGGATTTAAAGAACAGCACCATCCTGATAACCGGCGGAAGTAGCGGAATCGGGCTAGAGTTTGTCAAACAACTCACTGAGCAGGGATCGACGCTTATTATCACCGGACGCAATATAGACGCGCTTGACCAGGCAAAGGCACAGTTCCCCAACCTGCATACTTTTCAGAGTGACGTGAGTAATCCCAGAGATATCGGGCTGCTTTATCAGCAAGTAACGCAGCAGTTTCCGCAGCTGAACATGATCATCAACAATGCAGGGCAAATGAGATTGATTAATTTGCGGGACACTTCCCTTGACCTGGAGAATATCAATCGGGAGGTTGCGATCAACCTTACCGGAACGATCCAGATGGTACATCAGTTTTTGCCGCATTTATTAAAACAGAAATCGGCGGCTATCGTCAATGTTTCTTCCGGCATCGCCTTTATGTCCTACTCTGCGGCACCCGTTTACAGCGCTACCAAAGCGGGCGTACGGGCTTATACACAGGCGTTGCGGTTGCAGCTGGAAGATACTGCAGTGAAAGTGTTTGAGTTGATACCGCCCGGCGTAAAAACCAATTTGCAAAACGAATGGGTAAAGCAACCTAATCAAAATATGATGATGGATGCAGATAAGCTGGTGAAGGCCGCAGTGAAGGATCTCAAAAATGACCAACTGGAAATCAAGCCCGGATTGGTAAAGTTTTTAAAAGCCATGAGCCGGATCGCGCCAAACCAGCTACTGAAAATAGGGCACCGGGAATTCTTGGAAATAAAAAAACTCGGGGATTTGTAGCCGCCGAAACTATAGAAGATGAAAAGATTATTTTTGATATCCGGACTGCTTCTATGGTTTCCTGTTGGCTTTGCACAGCAACCCGCCGATAAAATATTGGGAATTTGGGAAAGTGTAGATGGAGATGTGAAATTGAAGTTTGAAATTTACACGGGTGCGATAAGCAATACTTTCAAATCTTGTCTTTTTAACTATGGCTGGTACACTTCCATTGAAAATCAAAACCATCACTGAGGCCCATCGGATATTTGGTCTGCCTGGCCCCGAACATCCGTTGATAAGCATATTGAACTATGCGGACGTGAAACTGCCTCAGTTTGAAGGCGAGCTTAGTGCGATGCTCGGTTTCTACTATATCTCGATGAAGAAAGGGTTTTCTAATAAGTTGTTTTATGGCCAGCAGTCCTATGATTTCGACGAGGGGATGTTGTATTTCGTTGGCCCCAATCAGTTGATGCGCGGCGCAGGCCCGGAGCCAGGAGATGACCTGTCGGGGTGGATCCTATTGATTCACCCTGACTTGCTATGGGGAACTTCGCTGGCCAGAGAGATCAAAAAATATGATTTTTTTGACTACGCAGTCAATGAGGCACTGTTTCTTTCCGATAAAGAAAGAGTCATTCTTGATGGAATAGTCGAAACTATAAAAGGTGAGTACAAGTCTAATATGGATAAATTCAGTCAGGACATCATCGTCTCTCACCTTGAAACATTGTTGAGCTATTCGGAACGGTTTTATCAGCGACAGTTTTTAACCAGGAAGAAAGGTAATCACCAGGTTATTTCGCGGTTGGAGAAACTACTATCCGACTATTTCGACAGTGAGCGTCTGGAAAATGACGGACTTCCTACGGTTCAATATATTTCGGAAAGCCTGAATATTTCCACAACGTATTTGCGGGGTTTGCTAAAAACGCTGACCGGGCAGACCACCCAGCAGCATCTTTCGGTAAGTGAAATAGCCTACGCACTGGGATTTGAACATCCTCAGTCATTCAGTAAGTTGTTTAAAGCGAAGACAAGCGTTTCGCCCCTTGAATTCAGGCAGTCGTTTAATTGATAGTACCGCTTATGCAGGCGTCCGGTCGGCACTCCCTCTTCAAAACGGCAGTTTTCTGCCGTCGGGGTGGCGCTAATCACTCTTTACAAACTTTAAAACCCGGTCCCGAAGCTTCACAAAATAAAGGCCTCCTTCCAATTGGCCGATTCGTATTAAATTTTCTCCCGCTGCTATTTGCTGGCGCCACACCTGGCGACCTGATACGTCGTAAACCACGAGAACACCGGCGTTTGTTGCACTGACAATGATATAGTCTTTTGCAGGGTTGGGGAATAACGTCGCAGGCTTTTTTTCGGTAGTGGGCGAAATACTTATGATACGACTATATACGCTACTCCCGTCTAAATCTATCATTTTCAGGCGATAGTAGACGACGGAAGGCTGGGCGGTGTTAAACGGACCTCTATCTGTAAATGAATAAACGGAGGATGCAGACACGGCTCGCGAGGCTACTACACTACCTATCGTTTTCCAGTTTATTTCATCTGAACAGCGTTGCAATTCGAAATGACTGAAGCCGCTCTCATTGCTGGTTACCCAATCCAGATGGGTTTGTTCTTCGGCATACCTGGCGCGGAAGTTCGTCAGGGTGACAGGCAGTGGATTATTCATGATAGCGAGACTTCCGCTGCTAAAACTGCCGCTAGTGAACTCTACATAGCTAAGTTCCTGATAGGCTCCGGCGCTGAAGTCGGATAAAGATGAGGCGTCAGCCGTATAATCGTAGGCCACAAAATGCGTTGCAGACAAATCATACGCATCGTCCCCGTCAATTTTATATAATATCAGGTTTTCTATACTGACATCATCACCGAGCTGGCTGATATCTGATGGGTCGTAGAAGAAGCGAATCTTTACCGGATCACCGGTCACCGTACCTTCAGCAGTCCAGCTTCGTCTGATTATTTTGAAGTTCCGGGATTGTCCGAAGGGCCGGTCCAGACTTACCGGCCCTTCCAATAAGTTTCCGGTAACGGCTGTCAGCATCTGGTCCGGAGAATTTATCCCCAACACAAGGGCATTGGTAGCTGTATCGTAGTAATAAATCCATCCGTCATCAGATGCACAGGTGTTGTTGGCTACCGACAAACCCGTAATAGCAGGTACAAGAAAGCCCCGCATTTCATACGCCCCTATATCCACACGGCCGTTCTGCGTACGTTCGGCGCCGCTTAAATCGTCGTCGGGAAGATTCAACAGAGAAATGTCAGGTGCTCCTTTGTTGATTACAGGCGAACAGGGGGTTAGGTTAAAGCCGTCGTCGGCCGTCCCCCAGACAGCATCATCACCTGCAGGGTTTGAAGGATCTAAAAAGGATGGGGGGAGATCGATATTTCCGGATCCGGAATATCCCCCCTGCACCAGGCTGCAGCGCACAAGAGGTGTTCCGTCAATACCCGCAATGTTTCCACCGGCATATCCGCCTGAGCCGTCAGTATTCCCGTAAAGAATACAATTTGTCAGCGCTGGAGATGACAATGAATAACCGACGCCACCGGCTGTTTCGGAAGCGACATTTCCGTAGAAAGTACAATTTGTAAATGTCGATGAGGGGGCCTTATGGTTTCTTACTCCTGCTCCAAAAGATGCTACATTGTTGACGAAAAGACAGTTTATGACCTCAGGGGAAGCGTTTAGATTATACATACCGCCTCCGGTTGCCACTGCGCTGTTTTCCGAGAAAATGCAATTTGATACAATAGGGGTAGCGTCCGTTTCGCTGGCCATTCCTGCACCATTGCCAGCTGCTTCATTTTTTTCAAAAATACAATGCATGACAGACACGACTCCGGTCTCAGTGTATATACCTCCGCCGGTTTGCGCCGTATTTTCATGAAAGTGACAGTTCGAAATGGAGGCAGATGACATCAGTCCTCGGTTAGCTATTGCGCCACCATTCAGCTCCACCGACTTGTTATGGCGAAAAAAGACTGCC
>CAZAVR010000203.1:0-5986 GCA_964488435.1 uncultured Cytophagales bacterium
AGAGTCTGAAAAGAACGAAAAGAAGGCTGCCAAGGGCAAGTCTGCTGAATAAGTAATACCGGGTCCTTTGCCTTCGGGCAGAGGGCTTGAATTGGTTCCGTGGCCGAGTGGCTAGGCAGAGGTCTGCAAAACCTTTTACAGCGGTTCGAATCCGCTCGGAACCTCAGGTCTCTAGAGGAATAATGCAATTTGCAGTACTCTGGTTTTGATAAAAAATGCACTTTGTCAGTCTGGTTTTCAGGCCCGCAAAGTGCATTTTTTTTGGGTGATATTTTGCTGTAAATGAGTCGCTTAAATCCCTTGCTGGAGGTGCGTGCAAAACCCCTTAAATTAGAAAAAGTATAAATAAGATCCTCTATGGAAAATAGCCCAAAATACTTTTGTGGTTATAAAATCGTGCATTAGTTTTGTGGCACGAAGAATATTTGAATATCAGTTATATGATTACACTCTTGAATAGATTCTCCTGTTTCACTCTTAAACGCTCCCCAAGAACCTCGATTTTCGCCCTGGTTTTTTTGATGTTTGCAGGAACCTTGCAGGTTCATGCCCAGGATGATGCAGCTGGTGCGGATGCTGCTGCAGGGGAGGCTTTGTTTAAAAAGAATTGCCAGTCGTGCCATTCTACCGGCGCAGATAAGCAAGTAGGTCCCGGTTTGAAGGGGGTCGACAAAAAGCATGACCTTGGCTGGTTAACCAAGTGGATTAACAATTCGCAGGCCATGATTGCAGCGGGTGATCCTGCCGCTGTGAAAATTGCGAAGGAGTTCAACAATATGCAGATGACCTCTTTTCCGAACATTACGGAGGCGGATGTCAAGAATATGTTGGCCTTTATCAACAAGGCCAATGAAGCTCCTGCGGCGGGGGCTGTCGCAGCAGGTGCTGCGGTAGCTGGTGGTGGTCAGTCTTCGGGCGAGCCCTCTACGTTGTTTGTAGTTGTGATCGTCGCATTGCTTGTGGTGATGGTACTCGTGTTGGGTGTATTGCTTGTGGTACTCTCTATTCTTTCTAAGACTGTTAAAGGTGCCAGGGGAGAAGTGGAATCGAAATCACAGGATGACGGCACTAAAGATCTGCTTACGAGGATTTCTTTGAATCCTGCTGTTCGTGCAGCCACTGTCTGGGTGTTTTTGCTGCTTATTGTTAAGTATACTTTGGATGGTGCTTTTAGTATAGGTGTACAGCAAGGGTACGCCCCGAAGCAGCCTATCGCCTTTTCACACAAACTGCATGCCGGCGAATACAAAATTGATTGTAATTATTGCCATACCGGTGTGAACAGGACGCGCTCTGCACATATTCCTGCGGCCAATATCTGTATGAACTGTCATGGTGTGATTAAGAAAGAGTCTCCTGAAATTCAGAAAATATATGAGGCCATTGAGAACGACAAGCCTATCGAGTGGGTTCGTGTGCACAATTTGCCTGATCTTGCCTATTTTAACCACTCCCAGCACGTAAATGTCGGCGGACTTGAATGTCAGCAATGCCACGGAGATATTGAGAAGATGGAAGTAGTGGAGCAACGTTCATCGCTTACAATGGGATGGTGTATTGATTGTCACCGTACGACCGATGTGAATACCAAAGGCAACGCATATTATGATAAGCTTGTTCAGCTGCATGGCGAGCAGACAAAGGATGCGCTGAAAGTAGCGGATATAGGTGGCCTGGAATGTTCTAAGTGCCACTATTAATAAAGAATTGAATTCTCCGGAATACGCATATTTGTATTGAGTAATTTATGGAAAATACTACGAAGAGATATTGGAAAGGACTTGAGGAGTTACGGAACGACGAAAAGTTTGTAAAGAACGCCAGCCGCGAATTTGCGGAGTTTGACCCTTCTCAGGTGTCAGATTCAGAGGACCTTACAGACGGGACGGGAAGCAACCGCAGGGATTTTTTGAAAGTTCTCGGTTTTGGAATGGCCGCCGTGTCTCTTGCTTCATGTGAAGCGCCGGTCAGAAAGGCAGTTTCTTATGTGAACAAGCCTGTAGGTGAATATCCGACACAAGCCAACTGGTATGCGAGTACTTATGTGGATGGTGGAGACTATGCCAGCATCGTCGTGAAGACGAGGGAGGGCAGGCCTATAAAAATTGAGAGTAACAAGTTATCTAACGCTTCGAGCGGAGCCAGTGCGAGGGTACATGCTTCGCTTTTGGGATTGTATGATGTTGAGAAACTGAAGGGGCCTGCAAAAGGAGAAGACACGAAGGTTAGCTGGGATACGATTGACAAAGAAATAGCTGCTGAGCTTGCGAAGATAGCCGCGGCAGGTGGGAATATACGGATCGTCTCTTCTACGATTTTAAGTCCGTCTACAAAGGCCGCCATTGCGGAGTTCACCGCGAAATTCCCCACTACTCAGCACGTTTCTTATGATGCTAACTCTGCAGCTGCAATTGTCAAGGGTAATCTCGACTCTTTCGGCAGTGGTGTGATTCCTGCTTACGATTTTAGCAAAGCTAAAGTTGTGGTGGGCATAGATGCGGATTTTCTGGGTACCTGGCTCTCTCCTGATACTTTCTCCGGCCAGTATGGACAAACCAGAAAGTTGAGTAGTTCGAAGGACGGCAAGAAAGACATGTCGAGACACTATCAGTTCGAAGCTGTTTTGTCTTTGACCGGTGCCAATGCGGATTACAGAACAGCCGTGAAGCCTTCTCAGCTGGGGCTTGTGGCTACTGCGCTTTATAATAAAATTGCCGCCAAAGCAGGTGCTGCTCCCGTAGTCTCTCAGGCCATAGAGATAGCGAATCTTGACAAGGCTGCCAATGA
The DNA here is from genome assembly GCA_964488435.1 of uncultured Cytophagales bacterium. Classification (GTDB taxonomy): domain Bacteria; phylum Bacteroidota; class Bacteroidia; order Cytophagales; family Spirosomataceae; genus JBEBSO01. The sequence continues at coordinate 2,788 of CAZAVR010000203.1, forward strand.
CCTTATTGCCGCAAAGGGAAGTGCTTTGGTGGTGTGCGGCGTAAATGATCCCGCGGTGCAAGTTGTAGTAAATGCGATTAACAACCTGCTGGGAAGTTACGGGACGACCATCGACCTTGGTTCGCCGGTTCATATCAGGCAGGGAAACGATATAGCTTTCAATAGCTTCGTTCAGGAAGTTAAGGGCGGAAAAGTAAGCGCGGTTATTTTCTACGGCGCAAACCCGGTTTATGATCACCCGAGTGGTGCGGATCTGGCAGCAGCGCTGCCTAAAGTAGGTCTGAGCATTTCTTTTGCAGATCGTCCAGACGAAACGTCCTCCCTGGTTAAGTACATAGCTCCTGCTCCTCACTATCTGGAGAGCTGGGGGGATGCTGAGCCTAAGGCAGGCTTTTACAGTCTTATGCAGCCTGCAATCAGTCTCGTATACAATACAAGGCAGGCGCAGGAAAGTTTGTTGAAGTGGTCTGGAAATGACACGGATTATCATACTTATCTGAAGGCTTTCTGGCGTCAGAACATATTCCCGACATCGGGTAAGACTGATTTTGAGAAATTCTGGATCAAATCGCTCAACGACGGTGTTTATGAGCCTGCAGTGGCCAAGGCACCTGCTGTGGTCAGTTTTTCCGGAGATGTGGCAGCCGCAGCCGCTACAGTAGGTAAGAGGTTCAAAGCCAATGCTACCGGGATAGAATTGGCTATCTATGAGAAGGTAGGTATCGGAACAGGTTCGCAGGCGAATAATCCCTGGCTGCAGGAGTTCCCTGAGCCAATTTCCAAAGCGAGCTGGGATAATTATGCTTTGGTTTCCCAGAAGACCGCTGCGGATCTTAAGGTCAAGCAGACTGACGTCATCAAGATTGAAATTAACGGCAAGTCGGTTTCTCTTCCGGTGTTGATTCAGCCCGGACAGGCGAATGAGACGATAGCAGTGGCTATAGGTTACGGGCGTGAGAAAGCCGGAAAGGCTGCGAATGGTGTAGGTAAGAACGTTTATCCTTTGGTAGCATTCGTTGATGGTTTTGCCTCCAATTATCCTGGTGTGGTAACGGTGTCGTCTACCGGCGATTCGCGGGAGATAGCCCAGACCCAGACGCACGATACCGTGATGAACAGGAAGTCTATTATTCAGGAGACGGTATTATCCCATTTTCAGAAGGATCCGATGGCCGGGCGGTTTGTTCCAAAGATTCCTACATCTGAAGGCCCTGTTGACGCAACTGATATTTCGCTTTGGAACGGACATACCTATAATAATCACTCATGGGGAATGGTCGTTGACCTGAACTTGTGTTTTGGATGTGGTTCTTGTGTGGTAAGCTGTAGTGCGGAGAACAACGTTCCGGTGGTAGGCAGACAAGAGGTGATCAACCGTCGGGAGATGCACTGGATACGTATCGATCGCTATTACAGTTCGGATGCTGAGGCTGGTGATTATGCTGCTATGGAGAAGGCTTCAGAGAATCCGGAAGTTACTTTCCAGCCTATGATGTGCCAGCATTGTAATAATGCTCCCTGCGAAACGGTATGTCCGGTATTGGCAACCACGCACAGTTCGGAAGGCCTTAACCAGATGGCTTATAACCGTTGTGTGGGTACGAGATATTGTGCAAATAACTGTCCTTATAAAGTGCGCCGTTTTAACTGGTTTAAGTACTTTGATAACGATAACTTCGACTATCATTTCAACAATGATCTGGGTAAGATGGTTATCAATCCTGAGGTTACTGTTCGTTCACGTGGTGTCATTGAAAAATGCTCTATGTGTGTGCATCTGATCCAGGAAGCCAAACTTACTGCGAAGAGAGAGCGGAGAAGAGTGAAGGATTCGGACGTAAGCGTGGCGTGTGCCTCATCATGTCCTACAGATGCTATTGTTTTTGGAGACATGAATAATCCTGAAAGCAGAATTTCAAAGCTTCTTGAAGAAGAGAAGGAGGGACGTGCTTATCACGTGCTTTCCGAAATCAATGTGAGGCCGCAGGTTTCTTATCTTTCCAAGATCCGAAACAAGGAGGCTGTAGCGTCGAAGACAGAAGCTTAGTTTAATATTCAATCAGTAAATAAAGTATCAAAAGTCATTTAGTATGCATGTTAGTTCACCTGTAAGACCCCCATTAGTAACCGGTGGTAAAACATATGCCGACGTAACGGAAGATATTTGTCGCCACGTCGAGGGTAAGCCGACGAAGGAATGGAAAATTGTTTTTGGCATTTCTTTACTCGTGCTTTTGTACGGTACAGCCTGCCTGGCCTGGACCTGGTGGGAAGGTTTGGGTGTATGGGGACTTAACAAAACTGTAGGCTGGGCATGGGATATCACCAACTTTGTGTGGTGGGTAGGTATAGGTCACGCAGGGACGTTGATTTCCGCCATTCTTCTATTGTTCCGGCAGAAGTGGAGAACGTCGATCAACCGGGCTGCTGAGGCGATGACTATATTCGCCGTTATCTGTGCAGCCTCTTTTATTCTTATGCACATGGGCCGCCCCTGGCTGGCTTATTGGGCGCTTCCGCTTCCCAACGCTTTCGGATCTTTGTGGGTAAACTTTAACTCACCTTTGGTTTGGGACGTTTTTGCGATCAGTACTTATTTCTCTGTTTCACTTGTTTTCTGGTATATAGGTTTGATTCCTGACCTTGCCACAATTCGTGATCGTGCTACCAACAAGGTTTCAAGATTTATTTATGGTGCTTTCGCTCTGGGCTGGACTGGTTCTGCCAAGACTTGGTCGAGATATGAATACATCAGTTTGATCCTTGCGGGCTTGTCTACTCCTCTGGTACTTTCTGTACACACGATAGTAAGTATGGACTTTGCAACCTCGGTTATTCCGGGATGGCATACAACTATCTTCCCTCCATACTTTGTGGCAGGAGCTATTTTCTCTGGTTTTGCTATGGTGCAGAACCTTATGCTTACGACACGTGTGGTTTACAAGTTGGAGGATTACATTACGCTTGAGCACATCGAATCAATGAACAAGGTAATTACACTTACCGGTTCTATAGTAGGTATCGCTTACCTTACCGAGTTTTTTATTGCGTGGTATGGCGGAGTCGAATACGAAAGTTACGCGTTTATTAACCGGGCAACAGGTCCTTACTGGTGGGCATACTGGGCGATGATGACTTGTAACGTGGTGTCTCCACAGTTGTTCTGGTCGCGCAAAATTCGCAGAAGTGTGACCTGGAC
>CAZAVR010000203.1:5996-7229 GCA_964488435.1 uncultured Cytophagales bacterium
TTCTTCATCTAGGTGATTGTGAATATTGGTATGTGGTTTGAGCGTTTCGTAATTATCGTTACGTCACTTCACAGAGATTACCTTCCGTCCAGCTGGGCTATGTTTTCGCCCACCCGTTATGATATAGGTGATTATATTTTTTCCTTCGGCTTGTTCTTTACGTTGTTCCTGCTTTTCTCTAAGTATTTGCCTGTCATTAACATGGCTGAGGTGAAAGCGGTGATTCGTTCGTCATCCGAGCGTCTTCCGGTTAAAATCGCGGGACGAGCTAAGAAAGAGGTAAATAACGTTTAGTGCCTCTCGAAGCGTATATTTGAAATAGATTAGTAATTATAAGAAGGTTATCAGATAACAATTTTAAATACAATGGCTGAGTTATCCGGAAAATTTTTAGTGGGTGTTTACGACGACGACGACGTAATTCTCCATGCAGTTCCCAAGATTCGTAAGTCTGGCGTGAAGATTATGGAGGTTTATTCTCCGTTCCCGATACACGGTTTGGATATTGCATTGGGGCATCCGCGTACAAGGATCGGGATTGCTGCGTTTCTTTTTGGAGTGTTGGGCTGTTGTTGTGCCCTGACCCTTACCATCTGGACGATGGGTATTGACTGGCCTATGATCGTAGGAGGTAAAGATCCGATTTCCATTCCCAACTATATTCCGGTTACCTTCGAAATGACAGTTCTTTTTACTGCATTTGGTATGGTAACTACTTTTTTGATAACCAATGGACTTACTCCGGGTAAAGGTCTTCAGAGCTTTGATCCGCGTTCTACAGATAACAAGTTTGTAATGGCAATTGATTTGTCGAAGAACAAGTTGTCTGAATCGGAAATTACTCAGGTTTTGAAAGATTCCGGAGCAGAGGAAGTCAATGTAAAACATTTTTAAAGAATCGTAATACCATGAGATTCAAAAGTTGCTTGTATATAGGAGTTCTCACTGTGGGTGCCATAGGACTTACCTCATGTGGTAATGATCCTAACAGCCCCGGTAAAGAGTTTGCTCCGAACATGTATAGATCTGTTGGCTATGAGCCTTTCAGGCAAGAGGAAGCGAACCCGATCAACCCGCAAGGGCTTAACATGCGTCTTCCGGTAAACGGTACTGTAGCACGGCCGAATTATACCACCCGCTTTGGAGAAGGGGATTCGGTTGCTGTGGATTTAATGATTTACAATATTCCGGCAGACAGCATTGCGATTTCCAGTAAGGTTTTAAAAAATCCTT
>CAZAVR010000204.1:0-7223 GCA_964488435.1 uncultured Cytophagales bacterium
AGTTCACTCCGTCAGAAAGAAAAAAATGGAGGCAAGGGCATGCTTATGAAATCCTTTTCAGCAACTTCGTGGTGACGGGAGCCACACTGGCCTTAAGAAGATCCTGTCTCCCCGCTATGATTCCCTTCCCGCAGGGGATTCCTTATCTGATTCACGACGGATGGATTGCCCTGGTTTTGAGCCTGAGCGACAAAATAGATTTCATCCCGGAAAAGCTCATATCATATCGTGTACATACCAGCCAGCAGGTAGGATTCGGCTCAAAGCTAGAACCTGTGACCCTTAAAGAGCGCATTAGCAGGACACGGAAGCAGAAGCTCATTCCTATCAGGGAAAAAGCAATCCGGCTCAAATTAACTTACAAAAGACTGACGGAGTTCGAAGATGCCGATCCGAAAAAACTAAAAAAATTACAGATCCGGATGGAGCATTTTCAAAAAAGAGCGACCCTTCCGAAGAATCGGTTCAAACGTATCATCCCGGTGATGTCGGATATCGTGGCCGGCAAATACATGTATAGTAGCAAAGACTGGTGGCTTCCCGCTCTCGGTGATATTTTTGAATAAGCTTTGACCTATCAAAAACCTATATCAGATCTGTCGGTAGCGGTCGTAATACCCGTATACAAAGAAACACGTACCGCCCTGGAAGAAATATCCCTCGTACAGTGCCTCAAAATTCTCGGAAAGCACCGAATTTTTGTAGCAAAGCCTTCGAGCCTCGATCTGTCTGCCTGGAACGAGCAATACCCGCAATTGGAATATGTGGATTTCGACGATCGCTATTTTGCAGATATAAACGGATATAACAAGCTGCTGGTCTCGCCCCTCTTCTATCGGAAATTCAAAGGCTTCGAGTTTATGCTCATACACCAGCTGGACGCATTTGTATTTAAGGACGAGCTCGAAAAATGGTGTCATTCGGGCTATGACTATATTGGAGCACCTTCTATGGAGTCGTCTTCGTTTGACGCCCTGCAAGCCGGGGAAAAAGACGCGTTCAAAAGTGGACTGCGTCGTCGTCGCGTCGTCCTAAATGGTGGCCTCTCCCTTCGACGGATACCCGCTCTCCTTCGGTTTCTTAAAATTCACAATATTATTTTGCCTGCCTGGCCGGGGAATGAGGACATGCTGTTTTCGCTGGATTCAACCAGACTCAAGCCGTTGAAATTCCTGTTGAAGCTGCCCGGGTGGGATGAAGCACTTCAATTCGCCTTTGAAAAAAGTCCGTCAGCCAGCTACGAAATCAACGGCAGGAAACTTCCTTTTGGTTGTCACGCCTGGCAACGATATGATCCTGGCTTCTGGAAAGATTTCATCCCCTCTGCCTGATACAGGACGCCGCCTGCAAGGGCTTCCGCAAAGGTTTAACATTTTTTAACGCCGGATAATAACAGGATGTTCGTTATTTGAAAAATGTTGTCAATAAACGCTTAAAACGACCAAAATATCATGAAAAAGTTAGCTGCTCTGCTCGGCATCATGACCTGGCATGTTTCGATATACGGCCAGGTAACGGTTACACCCCGGGTAGAATACCAGAACACATCCGATGTGCGGATCACTAAAGTGGAACTAACCAGTGAATTCACCAAAGTTTACATGCGTTTCACAGCGGAGCAACCCTCCGCCGGCGGCCGGGGCAATGCTCCCTTTCAAGATGGATATGGCTTCCGAAGACCTCCCTCCGGTGGTCAGCAGAGTATCTGGATCGACCCGAACACACGACTCTACAAACCAGGGGATATCACGAAGAAATTCCGGTTTCTGAGAGCGGAGGGTATCCCTGTAGCTCCGGAGAGGAAAATTGTAGCACCTAATGACGTCGTGGAGTTTGTCACCTATTTTGAGCGACTCACACCCGGCATTGAAGAATTCGACTACTTTGAAGGAAAAAGCAGCAACGGGGGACAAACCTGGAATTTCGAAGGTGTTCGCATCAACAACCCGCTCAATCCCAAAAAGAAAACCGATAATATTGCCACGCAACCGCCCGGAAAACCAGAAGCGGGGAAATTACAGAATGACCGGGATGAAACAGGCTTTCTGGCTGTTAAGGGGAGCGTATTGAACGCAAAAACAGGGGAGCTTATACCCGCTATGGTCACTTATGCGGAAGGGAACGACAGTGTACATGTCAAATCTTCGTCCGGGAAATACCAAATTGGTGTATCTAAAGGCAATACCTATCTGCTCTCTGTAACGGCAAAAGGCTTTATTGGCGAAACCTATCCATTGGATCTTTCAGGGCCCTCGGATAGCCTGAGCGGGCAACTGGAGAAAGGATTCATCATGAAGGACTTCCACTTAAAACCGCTTGTAGCCGGGGAGCGCTTCGTCCTGAACAACCTGTATTTTGCAACGGGAGAGTTTGAATTACTCCCGGAATCGAACAATGAACTGGACAAACTTGTCACCATGCTTAGGGAGAATCCGGCGATGCATATCCGTGTAGAAGGGCACACGGATAATCTCGGAGATCTTGATAAAAACATAAAGCTGTCTCTGGACCGCGCCAACTCTGTTGCACAATATCTCATCAAAAAAGGAATTGACCGGCGCAGAGTTGACGTAAAAGGACACGGCCCCGCCAAACCCGTATCAACCGGCAATTCTGAATCGGAACGTCAAAAAAACAGAAGAGTAGAAATAGTAATTTCAGAAAATTGATCCGGGAGTAGTGCAGGTAAAAAAGGGGGGCTGGACAAGGCCCCCTTTTTTACCTGAAACAGAATATTATTCCGAAAAAATATATTAAAAACCTAATTTTCGTAATAATCAAGATGAAAAAGAATGAAAACAATTAATATATAGTCAAAATACCTTCAATAACAAAATTTTATTTCGTTTACCATTTGAAGAATACATCAAAAATGATTTAATTTTTCATCACCTTGAAATGATACACCCTGCCCGTTTCACTGCGTAACCGGATAAAATAAACGCCGACAGGGTAGGCCTGAATGTCCAACTTTTGCAGCGGAGATTTCACATCGGTGGAGAGTATCAGCCTGCCGTACGCATCCATGAGGCGAAGTTCTTTGATCTGCTTGTTTCTGATGAGTATGGTAAACGCTTTATCGGCCGGATTGGGATAAATTTTGACCCAGTCTACCATCTCAAAATAAAGCGATGCGATCACGCTGTAGTGATAACTTCCGTCTGACTCTATCATTTTAAGTCTATAGTAATTCATTCCGTTCTCGGGGACGGGATCTGAATAGCGGTAATTCACTTTCTCGGACCCGGAGCCTCCCTTAGCTTCTACTTCGCCGATTGCCACCCAGTTTCTGGCATCGGTACTTCGCTGGATTTCGTACTTTTCTATATCTTCCTCCAGTGTTGTCTGCCATAGAACCAACGCATCAGCCTCGTCTTTTTCTACCTGGAAAGAAAGCAGTCGTACTGGCAACGGGCTTCCAACATTCACTTTTACCCTGGCGATATTGGATGATATTCCGTTTGCATCTTTTATGGAATACGAAAATTCGTCAGTTCCCGCGTATCCAGCCTCAGGTGTGTAAGTGAGCTGCCCATTGACATCCATCGACACTTGCCCGTGAAGCGGGTCAATTTCAATAACCAGCGTCGAAGGATCCAGCGGAGAACAAGGCCTGGTATCGTTCGCTAATACCATAATAACAACGCTGCTTCCCGTTGAATAGGCCTCGTCATTGGCTGCAAACGGCTGCTTTCGGGTAACCGAAATAGCCTCGGATGCCTCCGAAAGACATCCTTTACTCGTATAACAACGGGCTTCGTACAAACCCGGATCCATAATCTTTAGGTTTTCCTTCACTTCGCCCGGCAAAGGCAATCCGTCTTTGAACCATTGATAGCTCACGGCTTCGGCAGAATAGGCCGTCGCCGTGAGCGTCTCGTCAGTACAAATGCTCACACTCGACAAAGCCGGATGCCGGCCCTGCGAGACCAATACCAACAGCGCAAGAAGTGAAAGAATCCCCTTCATGGAAATCGCTCAACAAGAAATTAATTGATCGTCACAGCAGGCGCGGCAGGCGCAGTGGCAAGTGTTATGGTGTGGGAGTCGGATCCGGTACATGTAGCTTTGGTACCATTGTGGGTTACACCATCGAAATTGTAAGCTATCGATACGCCATAAGTTCCGGCAACTGTTACAGCAAGCGTATTCCCTGTGGGTGTACCTCCACCCGTCCAGGTATAAGTATAGGCTATCCCATCAGGCATGTTTGTAGTGGCATCAGGATTGGCCGTGAGTGTAGTCGAGACATTCTCATTGGAACAGTATAATTCAATAGGGTCATTGATACTGACTTTAGGGAGCGGTAGAATATAAACAGTATGGGTAGCTACATCCGACCAACACCCGGCAGCATCTTTTGCCCGAAGCGAGTAAACCTTCGTGATGGCAGCGGATGGCGCCTCAACCGGTAAAGTATGGGAGGCCGTAAGGGTAGAGGCTGTGCCTACTGTGGCTGCGTCCAGCTTCCACTCATATTCACTATAACCGCTTCCACCGGCAGTCAAAGTGAACGAGGTACCCGAACATACCATAAACGTCGCTGCTTGCATCGAAGTGATGAAGCCAAAAGAAAGAATAAATACCGCTAAAACAGATTTCAGGTTACACGTTTTCATGCGTTTCGATTTAAAAGGTGACAAATGAAGATTCAAAAATTTGACAAAGGTTAAGGCTGCAGCAAAACAGGTGGGATAGACGGTCGGCTCCTGACCGTCAACTTTCCGCTACCTGTGGTAAAACTTGTTAAACACGTAGCATTCCCACCTGTAACGATGCTGCGATACAGGTAGTTATTCATAGAGGTTGTCGTATTGCTGAGCGTAAGCGTCGATGCAGAACCTGTTACGCCCCCCCAGGAGGTACCATTGTATCTCTGCCACTGATAAGATGAAATACTGCCGGTGGCGACGACTGAAAACAAAGCCGTCTCGCCTTCGCAAACAGAAGTATTACCCGGACTGCTTGTGACAGAGGGGATGCCCGGGGCCAGCGAAACGTCATAGACCCTGAGTGCCTCCTGGACGAGACCAAGGTTTAACAGACCGGCATTGAATTCAATCTTGATCCGATCAAAGGCGACGCCAGGCTTGAATACGACTTCCATTGCTCCATGGTTTGACCCGATTTTTACGAGGTTGGCCAGGTTCAAACCCAGTACGCTCACGATATCCCCTAACCCTATAGAGTAAACGGCAGTTTCGGATGTTCCGTTGTAAGCGTGGAATTTAATGTTATTCAATTGGATGAGGTTCAACCCCACCAGGGAATTGTTAAGGCCGAGTTTCACGCTTACCCCGTCTGAGGTTCCAGCCGCATGATCAAAATAAAGGACCTGACTAATGGTACTCAGAAGCCCTACATTGAGAATACCTGATGAAATGGCAGCGTAGGTAGAATCGTCATCGTCCAGCGCCCGGTGCGGGTTGGCGACAATCTGGGAAAGCTGGAGAAGGTCGCTCGCCACGCCGGGCTGTAAAGTGACACCCGTGGCTTCGCCTTCACTCGTAAATTTGGGGCGCACGCTACACACACCGCCCGCGGCTTCAGTAAATGCATTGTAGACATTGACGACAATGGAATTGGCCGCACTCAATACGTTGAGATCATCGGGAAATTGCACTTTAAGCCGGACAGAGTTGAAAGTACCCGTCGCTGTGGGTATCACCATCGCATGCCACTCGCCGTTTTTATTGATGAGCAGTCGTGTACGTGTAGGAAAACTTGCATTGCCAAGTGCTGTACCGGTAAGCTGACGTACGTCACTACCTCTTAGAGGAATCACACTACCGGGGAAATTAATGGGCTGAAGCGCGCCCGTATATACCTCGCCAACGATGATATTGTTAGAGGCCAGACCGAGAATTCCCGTGAGTGCCACATCCACGGTACTGGTACGCTGGGGCTTCTCCTTCAATTTAATCAATACCGGAGTTCCCGCAGAAACATAGCTTCCAAACCGAAACTGAATATAGGAATTGGACCCAAGCAGACCCACAACCGCATCGAGCGTCTTGTTAGCCCTGACGACGGCCGGCGTGGCTTCTGACTCTCCTAGTATTGTACTCGCACCCACGGAGGTCGGTGTACCGAAATCGACCTTGATGTCTCCTGCATAATAGAAGTTTACATTGTCGTCAGTAACACCAAGCAAATGCGACCCCGGTGTTCCAACTGTTGAAATCCCTCCCCCACTTCTCGTTATACCTGCTACAGGCCCGGTCCCAAGCAATTTGATGTTGATGATACCACCCGTCACTGTACCACTGGCGTACGTCTTCTGTGCGCTACATACATCTGTCAGGAAAACCCACCCCATGGCCATCAAAACGACATGCCATCGGTGAGGGCGGAATTCACCCCAAATTAAACGTGTTAAAGTAGCAAAAATCACTATCAAGAGTAGAATTTATACTACAATAATAGCAAAGCTAAATACTACATACAATTTTTTTTGCGCCTTTTATTGTTTTTTTTCGATAAATAATCCCAACAAAGCCCAAACTTATAAGTCACTATCAGACACTTGCCAGCAGCGTCTCCTGCCTTTGGGGATCTTTTCACTAAGAAGATCGTCGTTATAAATTATCTATATTTGTTCTTTATGCATCAAATGAAAAAATGAACTACATAGAAGTACAATTAAAGCTATCGGCTGACTTTGCAGATATTATCATGGCGGAACTTGCCGAACTCGGATTTGAATCCTTTACGGAAGACGATGAGGGGCTGAATGCTTATATTACCGAGACACAGTTTTCCGGAGAGGCCCTTAACGCATTGATTCACAAATACCAGACTTATACCGCAATAGCCTATTCCGTTCATACGTTAGAAAAAAGAAACTGGAATGAGGAATGGGAGAAGAGTTATGAACCCATTGAGGTGGGCAAAGAGATCCGGGTGCGGGCATCCTTTCATGAACCGGACCCTTCTTTCAGGTATGAGTTGCTGATCAACCCTAAAATGTCATTTGGTACCGGCCATCATGAAACAACCTGGCTGGTGATGAACGAACAGTTAAGCTTACCTCACAAAGGGATCAGTCTGATGGATATAGGATGTGGAACCGGCATTCTGGCCATTTTGGGAGATAAGCTGGGAGCGAAAAATATTGTTGCCTTTGACATTGACGCATGGGCTACAGAAAATACCCGTGAAAACTTCGCTCTCAACCAGGTTCAGGGGGAACCCGACATTTTTCAAGGAACTATAAACGATGT
>CAZAVR010000205.1:0-7207 GCA_964488435.1 uncultured Cytophagales bacterium
ACTCCTTATTGATCAGTATTTCAATCATCCGATTTATGTAGAAGCCACACCCGTCGGCACGCCACTGGAAAACATTGAGCAACAGGTATTATTTGTGCCCAATTTTCACACAAAGGTCAATCTTCTTAAGTGGTTGCTTCAGCATCACCCTTCTATGGACAAAGTGCTCGTCTTCGCCGCTACCAAACAGCTCGCAGATCAGCTGTTTCAGGAAATTCAGGAAGACATTACAGGAGGGGTGGATATCATTCATTCCAACAAGACACAGAATTACCGTTTCAACTCAGTCCGAAGCTTTGAAGACGGAAGCATCCGGCTGCTGATTGCCACCGACATCATTGCCAGAGGACTGGACGTATCAGGTGTTTCACATGTAATTAACTTTGACACACCGGACGAGCCCGAAAACTATATTCATCGGATCGGAAGGACCGGCCGCGCTTCCCAAAAAGGCAATTCTATCACAATGGTGACAGAGGCAGAAAAAGAAAATCTCCTTGCTATCGAAGCATTGATGAATTACGAGATACCTATACAATCTCTGCCGGGTGACCTTCAGATTTCCGAATTGCTGACCCCGGACGAGCTACCCCGTATACAAATGCCTTTTACTCCGCTCAGGGGTACTTCCGGCGGAGGGGCTGCATTTCACGAGAAACTCGCCAAAAACAAAAAGGTCAACGTTCGCCGGAACATCGCCGCAGAAAAAATGCAGAAATACGGACGACCCATAAAAAGAAGTGGTCGCAAATAAAAGAGGGTGTAATTACAGAAATAGCTCATTCTATAATTACACCCTCCCCTGAATATACGAATCCCTTATGGTTTAGGGCTCCCCCCTGAAGATGCCGGACCGCCGGCGGCAGCTCCACTCCCCTTTGCAAAATCTCCTGCCTTTACGATCACAAACCTGGAAATATCCAGATATTTACCCAGCGCTTCCTTGATCTGAGCAGGAGTAAGAGATGCTACTTTTTTCTCAAAATCTGCCTCCCACGCCAAATTCCTGTTCAGGTACAGATTTGTATTTAACGTACCGGAAAGCGCCCCATCCTGTGCTCTGCTTACCTGGCGCGATTGAAGATACCCTGATTTAGCCGATTTTAATTCATCCTCGGTCACGCCTGTCTTCAGAATTTTCTCAATTTCCTCTTTGAAAGCAGCCTCCAGTTTGGCGGCGTTTTGGGGCGCATAAATGGCGTAGGCAAAAAAGCTCCCGCTCTTATCCAATGGATTTGCGCTCAATTGAGAAGCGACACCATAACTGAGGCCTTCCTTTTGACGGATTCTTGTAGCGAGACGGGAATTCAAAAATCCACCCCCCCAATATATAATTTCCCATCACCAGCGCAGGATAGTCCGGATCGGAATCCTTCAGTGGAATAGGAAATCCGGCTACAAACATCGCATTGGCTTTATCCGGAGTTTCAATTGACAGATTCTCGGGCTTTGCTGCCACATAAAGCGATTCCAGTCGCTTAAATGGCTTGGGGCTTTTCCAATGATCAAATTCTCCCTTAATCGTCTTTTCCACTTCATCCTTGTCGAAGTCCCCCACGACCGAGATGGTCGCATGACTCGCCCCGTAGAAATCCTTGTAGAACTGTCTCACGTCTTCAATAGTGGCAGATTTAATATCGTTCAGGCTCTCCTCAAAGGTCCCCACATACCTCGGATCGCCCTTCTTGTAAGGGGAGGTCCTCCGCTGGTACTCCAGGAATGCGATGGATTGTGGCTCACTCCTCTGGGCCTCTATCTGCGCGATGTTCTCCTGAATAAGCTTATCAAACTCCTGTGCACTCAGGAGCGGCTCCTTGAATATCTCCGCAACCAGCTTAATCACAGCCGGCAAATTTTCACGGGTGGTCTCTACGGTAGCACCCGCCTGATTAAGGCTGCCGAAAATGCTCACCTTGGCATTAAGCTTATCAAATGTATCTTTTATCTGCTGCCTTGTCTTGGATTTAGTGCCCTTGTCAAGCAAACTTCCGGTTAGCTCAGGAAGCGCTTTTTTATCGAAAAGGCTCTTTTCATCGCCGTACCGCAGCGTCATACGCATAGATACGATATTGCCCCGTGTTTGCTTCGGAAGCAGGGCTATCTCAATTGTATTGGGCGTCTCAAACCGTATCGTACGCTTGTCTATATTCGCAGGAGAAGGATCAAAAGCTTCTCCCTGGGCTACTTGTGCTTCGCCCTTGTAATCCTTAACCAGACTGGCCACATCAGGTGCGTCCGGAATTTCAGCTCTTGAGGGGCTGGACTCCGGAAGAAATACCCCAAGCGTGCGGTTCGAAGGCTTAAGATACCGCTGCGCCACACGCTGAACATCTTCCACGCTTACCTTCCGGAGCTGGTCCCTGAACAAAAACGCCATCCTCCAGTCTCCGGTAGCTATATACTCACTGATTTTCAATCCGATACTCTCGGAATTCCGAAATTCCAGATCCCAGTTTTTTAATATGGCTGTTTTTGCCCGCTCTACCTCTTCAGCCGACGGCTTCATCCCCGCCACGGAGTCAAGGGTAGCCACGAAGGCTGCCCTGGCTTCCTGAATTGACTTTTCTTTCAGGACCTCCGCTCCAAACAAAACAAAACCCGGATCAAACAACTGGAAAGAATATCCCATTTGTGACGAGGCTTTTTTAGTTTCTACAAGATTTCTGTAAAGTTTCCCCGTAGGCTCGGAAGTCAAAACTTCGGTCAACACCTCCGTAGCCGGATAATCGGCGTGGGAACCGGGAGCGATATGATAAGCCGCCATCAAAAGCTGCACATCCCCCGTTCTCCGCACTTCTACAAATCGCTCGCCATCCTGCGTAGGCTCTACAGTATGGGTTTTGGGCAGCTTTCGCACAGGTTTCGGGATTTTCCCGAAATACTGGCTGATCATCTGTAATGTTTTAGCCTCGTCGATTTTGCCGGCGACGGTTAACACTGCATTGTCGGGCTGGTAATATTTTTTATAAAACGCCTGAAGATTTTCTATCGGAACCCTTTCTATATCCGAGCGATTACCTATGGTTGATTTACCGTAGTTATGCCAAAGGAATGCCATATTCACCACACGTTCCATCAATACCCTGAACGGGCTGTTTTCACCGGATTCGAATTCATTACGCACAACGCTGAATTCACTGTCGAGATCTTTTTTCGCTATGAACGAATTGATCATCCTGTCCGCCTCAAGGTCAAGAGCCCATCGCAGGTTTTCCTCTGTTGCCGAAAATGTCTCATAGTAGTTAGTGCGGTCGTACCAGGTGGTACCATTGGGCCGGGCACCATGCTTTGTAAGCTCTTCGGGGATATTCGGGTGTCGTGGAGTCCCCTTAAAAACCATGTGCTCCAGCAAATGAGCCATCCCCGTCTCTCCGTACCCTTCATGTCGGGATCCTACCAGATAGGTAATATTTACGGTAGCGGTCGGCTTGGATGGATCCGGAAAAAGCAAGACCTTCAGTCCGTTTTCCAGCTGATACTCCGTGATCCCTTCGACTGATGTGATTTTCTTAATGCCTTTAGGTATAACTTGTCCATAGCCCGGCAATACCATAACAGCTGTCAGCAACAAAAGCACTGTCCTTATCGTCGTCAATTGACGGGAACGCACGTAAACAGGGCGGAATGCCCTTTCAATAGAAACCGTCCGGCGAATCCGATCTGTAAAAAGAAACAGACCGTGAAATAAACCGATCAAACTTAGCTTCATGTGAGGCAATGTTTATTTTTGGATGTTAGGAAGAAACAATAAAAGCAAGTTACTGCAAAAAACACTGGAATACACCAGATTATTGACAAGCGGCATAAAACGACCTTCAAAACCTTCCTCAGACACTACAGAACGTCAATCACCACCTGGTCGTCATCGGCATAAGTGGTACAGGTCAGCACCCACCCCTGTTCGATTTCCCTATCCGTAAGCACCTCATTAATCGACATGTGAACCTTCCCGGCCCGGCAAATCGCAGCACAGGAAGAACATTTCCCGCCACGACAACTATAAGGGACGGCAATGCCTGCAGCGAGTGACGCGTCCAATATGGTCTCCGTCTCAGCCACATATACCCGATGTTCTTCTCCTTTGATGCGCAGCGTGATGTACTGAGGAGACAGGGCTACGCGGGGCATCAACGGCTTTTCAATGACAAAGCTCTCTTTGCGGATCTGCTCCTTTTCAAACCCCAGAAACTTGAGTGTGATTGCGGCCGTTCTCATCAGGCCAGATGGACCACAAAGGAAAAACCTGGCCTTGCTGTATTCTCCGGTAACATTTTGTTTAACCAGATACTCCAGGCGCATGTTGTTCAATCTCCCGTGAAGCCCGGCCCACTCGTCGGAAGCCTGGCTCAGGACGTGTATTATTTTAAGCCGATCGGAAAATCGCTTCTGCCACTCCGTCAGCTGCTTGTAGAAAACAATATGTTTTTCCGAAGAATTAGCCAGTAAGAGCACTACTCTTGTGGACGGATGACCTGCCAGTATTTCTTTCAAAAGCGAAAAGAGGGGCACCACCCCGCTTCCACCACCAATAAGCACCACCTCCCCGGGCGCCTGTTCTTCCTCTGCCAATGTAAATCTTCCGGCGGGAGGTAATGCGCTCACTTCATCGCCTACCCTGACGAAATCAATCCAGTATCTCGAAGCCGCGCCATTTTCTACCCGCTTTACTGTAACCGATAAAAACCCGTCAACCAGAGGCGCTGAGCTGAGTGAATAGGATCTCCTTACCTCATGTCCATGGTCCTGTATGATGAACGTCAGGAACTGCCCTGCTTCATAATTGATCACGCTGCCGTCAACGGGCTCCAGAAAAAACGTAGCTACACCGGGTGCCTCCTGCACAATTTCTCTTACCCGAAAACGGATGCTGTTACTGGGGAGTGTCATTTGATGATTTTCCGCAAAAATACTAAAAACAAATCGGGACGCCCTGCCGTAACTGTTTTCATTTCTAAAAAAAGCAAACACAGCACTCTGCTATCAGGAAAACGGAAGTATGTCTCACCGCCCGTATCCCGTAACCTCCGCACAACAGGTACCAACCGTCGGCACCTGCGAGAGAGAACTCATAAATAAATCGCTCGTTGATTGCCGGAAAGCCGTACTTTTGCCTCAACCAAATTGATACTATGAATATTTTCTTTGAACCTGAGGCCGGCAACACACTTTTGACCGTCAGGCCTTTCGAAAAAGGAAGCGAACCCGGGAACCAAACCAGATTTGCAGCAGAATCCAACGAAGAATTATGGGCGGGAGAACACGAACTATGGTATGGACTGGGGAAAACTCCTTCCGCCCCTTCGGTGTTGAAATCGATGCGCCTCCTCTTTCACAAACATCGTGAAAAATGGCCCGAGCACATCGTACTTGATGCAAAACACCTTTCCTTACCACAGCTGGAGGCTGTTGTTAACGGGATGATACTTGGGGGTTATGACCTGCAGCTGTATAAATCGAAGCCAAAGGCCGCGAGCACTTTTTTTGGATCGAAAGGTAAATTGATCGTTGTGGCCGACAGCCCGGATGATGTGATAAAAGAGACCGTTGAAAAAGCCCGGCTTACGGCGCTGACGCAAATCCGCATCATGGATCTGATGAATGCTCCCGCGAATAAGAAACCTCCGCGTATGCTTGCCGAATGGGCCATCGACTCCGGCAGAAAGCATCAGTACAAAGTCTCTGTTCTGGAAAAAGAAACACTCAGGAAACTTGAAATGCACGCGCTCCTGGCGGTAAATAAGGGAAGCGACGAACCTCCGGTGATGATTCTTACAGAATATGTGCCTGAGAAATATGAGAAAACCATAGCACTGGTCGGAAAAGGTGTAACATTTGATACCGGGGGCATCTCTTTGAAAGATTCCCTCAATATGCATCAGATGAAAAGCGACATGGGCGGGGCAGGAGCCGTACTCGGAATGGTAGAACTGGCCGCGCAGCTCAAATTACCAGTCAGAATTATCGGAGTCATCCCTTCGACTGAGAACTGCATCGACGGCTCAGGGACCAAACCAGGAGATGTCATCGAATCTTATTCCGGACGGACAATCGAAGTGATAGACACGGATGCCGAAGGAAGGTTGATACTGGCAGATGCCTTAAGCTATGCCGTCAAAAATTACAAACCTGATGTGGTGATCGACCTGGCTACCCTCACAGGAAGTGTCATCCAAACCCTCGGCTATGCTGCAGCCGGATTGTTCAGCAACGACGATCGACTGGCCGCAGATTTGATAAGTGCAGGAGAAGCTACCGGGGAAAAACTCTGGAGACTGCCTTTGTGGGACGACTATAAACACGAAATCGAGTCTGAACTCGCTGATGTCAAAAATCACCATGGGAAACCGCTTGCAGGAGCGATTGTAGCTGCTAAATTCCTTGAGGTTTTTACGGAAGGACATCCGAGCTGGGCGCACCTCGATATAGCAGGAATGGCTTTCGGAGATACCGAAATATCCCCGGGCAAAATCGGCACTGCATACGGTATCAGGCTTCTCAGAGCCTATCTGGAAAAGCTGGGCTAAGAAAAAACACCGCCCGTTATTCGTGGAAAGTCTGCATGTCAATCAGGCGGTGGTACAGCCCCTGGCGCTGAATCAGCTCTTGATGCGTGCCCTGTTCAATAACCTGGCCATTGTCCAGTACCACGATCAGGTCCGCATTTTGTATCGTGCTTAAACGGTGCGCAATCACAAGAGAGGTCCTGTTCTTCATCAGGTTATTCAAGGCTTCCTGAACCAGTTTCTCTGACTCGGTATCCAACGCCGAAGTCGCCTCATCCAGCAACATGACCGGCGGATTCTTGAGCACGGCCCGTGCAATACAGATCCGCTGCTTTTGCCCTCCTGAAAGCTTCACCCCCCTGTCCCCGATATTGGTGTCATAACCATTTTCTGTCTGGACAATAAATTCGTGCGCGTTCGCTATTCGGGCAGCATTTTCCACCTCTTCCGGCCTCGCATCCGGCACCCCGAAAGCAATATTATTGTAGATCGTATCATTGAAAAGGACAGACTCCTGATTGACCATCCCGATCATGGACCAGAGCGATTCCAGTTTCAGCTTACGGACATCCACGCCGTCTACAAGCACCTGTCCGCTGCCCGCTTCAATAAACCTGGGGATCAAATCCATTAACGTAGATTTCCCCCCTCCGGAAGGACCTACGAGAGCCACCGTTTTACCCTTTGGGATCGTGAGCGTCACC
>CAZAVR010000206.1:0-7177 GCA_964488435.1 uncultured Cytophagales bacterium
CGCATTTTGTACCCCAGGGCAAGTCCGAAACAAAGACATTCGAGCAACATGCCCCCTTTGAAGAAATAAATAGTTGAAAATTGCGTAGCGCCGAAGAAGAGATGTTGAGATTTTGGATCAACAATAACCGATAACAGACCTCCTGTGAAGAAAAAGGAGCTGCCAGCGATCAGAAACCATTTGACGGGGCTTTTTACGGCGATACCAATCCATACAAGGATAACTATACCGGCAACCAGTATCGCCAATCTGGACCAGACATACACCTCTCTTTGAAGAAGATAATCGAACCGTAGCAAATTAAGAACAAGAAGAGCAATGCCCGATGTCGCCAAAATACCTATGACGCAATTCAGGGCTTTGTTGAGGCCGGGATTTTTTTTGTCCATATCAAGCAGCAACTGCCCAAACCAAAAATAAGCGGCGAAGAAGAAAAATTGTACCGGCTCGCCCAACTGGTACGTCAGAGGATAGTCCAGGCCGATCTGCTTTGCCAGAGGTGAGAAAGGTAGGGTTTTGACGACAAGCCCATAGATGCCGGCTCCCAGCAGATACAGTGAGTAAGCAAGAAATACCCGTTCACGTATTTTTATGTACATAAACAGGAAGAAGAGCATCGTAAATGTGACTGCGCCCAGAAAGAAGCCATTGAACTCCAGGCGTGTGATATGCTCGCGATATGCATGTAATGTATGATCATTTGTGAAGGCTTCTGGCTGCACACGTAGGCTATGTACGGAAAAAGGTCTTCCCTCGTAGCTCCAAAGTCGGAAATAAAGGGTGCACCGTTCTGAGGGATTCAACTGTATCGGAATAATTCCCGGGTTCTCGGGGTGAAGCCATTTCGCCGGTGATACGAAGGGGCCGGAAATCCGGCTGAATATCGTTTCGCCCCGTTTTATATAGCACACGATACTGTCAGCATGGGGAATATTGAAATGGAAAAGCCCTGGTGAGGGTTTGTCATTCTTTATCTCCAGTCTCACCCACATATAATGAGGATGAGCGGGCTTAGTCAGGCTGTCTAGGACCTTCCATCCGCCCGAGGCCACAACGTCCTTCAGGGAGGAAGATGCCGTAATAAGATAGTCCGCGACTCCTATGTCTTTTAAGAAACGCGGGTTCTCCGAAACTATCAAGGGGCTGTTTTGAGACCTCAACGCGGGTAAGACACCGAAGAGACAGCAGAGCAGTAACATGGTCTTTCCTAAACTTCTGATCCCGGAAAGGGCACTTCCATATCTTCCACTTTCGTAGTTTTGTCGAAATTTGGGGAAGTATTTGCGTGTATTTGCAGGCATGTCGCTTGGCTCAGTTCATCATTCGCGGGTGGCACTTATAACGACAAGTTTCGCAAAGCACGTTTATACTCTCCGATGTCAGGCGTTTAGTTAAATGCTGTCAGTTCATTTGCAGGTTACTAGCCGAAAGGGGCAAGTTACTAAGTCGTTCTTTCAAAATTCCGCTTGCTGCGGCAAATTTGATACTTATTCCTTTACCAATCTCGTTGTGCGACAAAGATTATTCCTTTTTGTTTTCCCTGAATCCAGAACCAGGGCATCTGCTCGGATGACCGACCCAAACCGAACTGTGAGGAGAAAGGAACTCCGGCAGGTAAGGGTAAAATCGTCGCGTTGAATTTATAAAAATCTAAATGGACTATATGAAAACGTTTAAACTCATAGCCGGTTCGGCTGTATGTATGGTGTGGTTGTCCTGCGGCGGGGAGAAAAAGGAAGGCAAGGACGCCGAAAGTTTGTTACAGTCGGTCACCGAAAACGTCGATCCGAACGCAAAGGGAGGGAATACCTGTCTTTTGGCCTATTCCGATAAGTTGGATGAACTTTTGACATTGGAGATGGCCTCTGAACTGTCAGGCTTGCCGGCGGATGCCGCCGAGAAAGATTACTCCCGGGTGATGAAGAATCCTGAATATCATTCCTGCGGCTATGGGTGGAAAGGAAAAAGAGTAAAGAAGATCGAGATTTCAAAAAGACATACTATAGACGCGCCCATCAAGGACATGGTTAAGATAGAAGGATTGAAGCCGGTAAGTCTGGAATATTTCAAAAAGTCCAGAACTGCACCTACCGACAAGGATCTGGCGGATATGGATAAGACAATAGACAATGCACTTGACAAGGAGACAGGAAACAAGAAGCTGGAGGATGCCAAAGACAAGCTTGACGAATTGGGTGTGAGTAAAGAAACACAGAAGAATGTAGCCGGTCAGATGGGTGGCATGTTTAAAGAAATAGCTAAAGCCTATTCCGATGTGTCCGGTTTAGGGGATGCAGCAGCTTGGAATTCTATAGAGAAGCGCCTGTATGTATTGGATGATGGCGTCGAACTCTCGGTTTCGGTAGACCTTTCGGACGACGCAGAGGCGGATAAAGGTAAAGCCATCGAACTTGCCAGAAAATTACTTGCGAAGTGCCAATGACAATATTCAGAATTTCCGATTCATCCACACCAAAATAACCAATACAGCGCAGCCGTTTTCACTATAGCAGGGCATCCCATAGTATTTCTACGGGATGCAGTGCTTTCCTTCCTGTGCCGTCGTGTATCTGATGACGGCAGCTTGTTCCGGGCGCTGCAATAAGGACTTCCTCCGGTTGTTTTCGGACGGTAGGGAAAAGTACAAGCTCTCCTATTTTCATAGAGATATCGTAATGCTCTTTTTCATATCCGAAGGAGCCGGCCATACCGCAGCATCCTGAAGGAATCAGCTGGACGGTGTAATTTTCGGGAAGCGAGAGCATTTTTTTCGTAGGGGTGAGTGAACTCATCGCTTTTTGCTGACAATGACCATGTAGCTTGATCAGTTTTTTGTCCGACCTGAACATGCGTTTCTGGATCCTTCCGGCGTCGATTTCCCGGGCAATAAATTCGTCAGCCTGAAAACAGTGAGCAGCCAGTTTTCTAGCACTTTCCACGAGATGGTCGCCCACCAGATCGGGGTATTCGTCCCTGAATGTGAGTATAGCGGACGGTTCGATGCCGATCAGGGGCGTATCTGACGATATGAGATCCTTAAGTATCATTACGTTCCGCTCTGCGATCTTTCTGGCATCTTTCAGCATCCCTTTGGAAAGCTGCGGCCTTCCCGAAGGCGCGTGCTGAGGAATGATGACCTCATATCCAAGCTTCTCCAGCAGGCGAACGGTCGTTTTTCCTATTTCTACATCATTATAGTCCGTGAATTCGTCGCAGAAGAGATAGACCCGCCGATCCGGGGTGTCACTTGCGCCTTTTGTTCTCCTGTTTTTGAACCAGGTTCTCAGTGTGGTGCTTTGTAACAAAGGCATTGTTCGGTCTGGATGGAATCCAACGATTCGGTTCGCTATTCTACGTAGCGGAGCATTTTTGAATATAAAATTATAAGCAAACGGAGCTACGCTCGCCAACTTGTTTAATGAAGAGAAGTTGCCGACAAGCCACGATCTCAGCGGTACACCATTCGCATCATGATACTGTTGAAGAAACTCCATTTTAAGCTTGGCTACGTCGACATTCGACGGGCATTCGCTCTTACAGCCTTTGCAAGCCAGGCAGAGGTCGTATACCTCTTTGATTTCTTTGTGATCGAACCGATTGTCCTTGTCAGAATGGGTCAGCATCTCACGAAGTATATTGGCACGGGCGCGGGTGGTGTCTTTTTCGTTACGGGTGGCCATGAAGCTCGGACACATGGTTCCGCCGCTCAATTCCGTTTTCCGGCAGTCTCCTGAACCATTACATTGCTCGGCATGCTGAAGAACATCCTGTTGGCGAAACCTGAAATAGGTTTTGAATGCGGGTGTTTTCTGGTCAGCCGTATACCTCAAAAAGGTATCCATAGGAGGGGTGTCTGTAATCTTGCCGGGGTTGAATATAGCCTGAGGATCCCATGTCTGCTTGATTTCCCTGAACAGGTTATAATTGTGTTCCCCGACCATTTTCGGAATGAACTCTCCCCGGAGTCTTCCGTCACCGTGTTCTCCTGAAAGAGATCCGTCATATTTTTTTACAAGGGCGGCAATTTCCTCCGCGATCGTGCGAAACTGCAGGTGCCCTTCGCGGGTTTTCAGATTGATAATAGGCCGCAGATGGATTTCTCCCGAGCCGGCGTGCGCATAGTGTACAGCGGACATGCCATGCTTTTTCAGGATGATATTGAAGTCACGGATATAGTCCGGCTGGTCATACACGTCCACGGCTGTATCTTCTATAACAGCGACAGCCTTTTCATCACCGGGTATATTGGAAAGCAATCCGAGGCCGGCCTTGCGTAATGTCCAGATCTTTTTAGTGTCTTCTCCATAGAGAAGGGGGAAATGAAAGCCCAATCCCGCTTCAAGCATATCTTCTTTGAGAGAGACAGCGAGTGAATCTACCTCTTCTTTCGTTTCTCTGGAAAGATCTACAACCAATATGGCAGGGTATTCGCCTCCTGGTGTAAACTTCACAAAGAAGGCGTTTTCTTTTTGGGCGGCGTTTTTGGCAGCACATTCCAGCACGTAATTGTCGATAAGCTCTACTGCGTTCGGCTTGTATTTGAGAGAAAGAATGGTCGCCTTGAGTGCCTCATCTATCGTAGTGAAGTGAGCGCAAACCAGCCCCTGCGTTTTGGGAGGGACTGGGATAAGGTTCAGTTTTATTTCGGTGAGAAAACACAGTGTCCCTTCAGAACCGGCAATTAACCTGCACATATTGAAATCAGGTCCGTCCTCGCTGAAGGGGCTGCAGTCCAGCAACATGTCCAGTGCGTAGCCGGTATTACGTCTCTCAATGGAGCGTTTTGGAAAATTTTTCCTGATTTCCTGCTGATTGAATTGATCAATCAGAATTTGATTGGTCTTCAGATATATTTTTTCCTGGAGAGAAGCCGTTCCGTTTTTTTGCTGAGCCCTCTTTACAAGGTCATCAAATTCCCGGGCTGAGAGATTTTTGAAAGTGGCTTCGGAGCCGTCTGAAAGCAGTGCACGGGTTTCGAGCAAATGTTCCCGGGTACTTCCATATACGACAGAATTGGATCCACAAGAGTTGTTGCCCACCATACCTCCGATCATAGCCCTGTTGGCAGTAGAGGTTTCCGGCCCAAAATACAAGCCGTATGGTTTCAACGCGATATTAAGTTCATCCCTGATGACCCCGGGCTGCACCCTTACCCATTTCTCTTCCGGGTTTATTTCCAGGATCCTGTTAAAATACTTGGAGACATCCACGACGATGCCATTCCCTACCACTTGTCCTGCTAATGAGGTGCCGGCGGTTCGCGGAATCAGTGAGATGGCGTGCTCACGGGCAAATTGGATAAGTGTACGGAGGTCGTTTTCCGTTTTAGGCAGTGCCACAGCGAGCGGCATTTCTCTGTATGCCGATGCATCTGTCGCATAGAGTGTACGTACCGTATTATCGGAGTAGAATTCTCCTTCCAGTCTCTGAGCGAGGGAATCCAGGCGTGATTGTAGTGTAATCGCAGTCATTCTTTTGGAAGCACTGAACTTTGTTAGTTGTAAATTTACGTAGAAAGGCCTTATTTGTAATGCTTTGTTTTCGCAAAGCAGGTAATTGACCCCTTGTTTTTTTAACTGTAGCAACCGTACCTTTAGCTTTGTGCTATTAATTCTATCGGATATGCAATTTTATAATCCTGAAATGTTGCAGAGCTTCAGTTCTGTAAAATTTAAATACATCCGTGTGAGGCGGAGTGGATCTGTTTTCCATTTGACACTGGCACGGGCGGAGAAGCGGAATGCATTGAACGTGTCTATGGTCAATGAGATTGCGTTTGCGATGGCATACGCCAACGACGCAGACCCTATAAGATGTATTGTGATTGATGCTGAAGGACCGGTTTTCTGCGCCGGTATGGATCTGAAGGGTTTTGCGGATGGAAGCGTTGGCGACGGAGACTTTCCGGCTCCTCTACAACCTGTTTTACTCGGGGAAGTCTTCAGTGCATTATATAAACCCTGTATAGCCAGGGTTGAAGGAAATGTAATGGCCGGGGGCTTTTTGATTATAGCTGGATGCCACCTGGTATTGAGCGTTTCGGGAGCGACGTATTCCCTCCCCGAAGTGAGAAGGGGAATATGGCCCATGCAGGTGATGGCAGCACTCCGCTCCATTATTCCGGTGCGGAAGCTCATAGAAATGTGTATCACCGGTGGGGTGTACACTGCTTCTGAGGCACACGAAATGGGGCTGGTCACCCGCATCGTTTCCGATGCCGGTATGGATGAGGAGGCCCATCGACTGGCAGCAGCCATTTCCGCCAATGCACCCTTGGCCATCAGAAAGGGACTTGAAGTTCTCGGTCAGTTGAACCGGATTCCCGCAGACGTGCAGCACAGCTTTCTGAAAACGCAACTGGATATGTTGCTGGAAACAGAAGATGCGAAGGAAGGCATACTTGCTTTTATGGAAAAGAGGGAGCCGGTATGGAAAGGCAGGTAATTATAATTTGGAAAGCTCCGTTTTTTTTACTAACTTAGTTAGATGGGCCTTTGGTTCATAACCCTTTGATAGTCAGCACGGCGAAGACCAGGCGTTACCGCTGTCACTGTGAGAAAGCATCACGGGGCGATTAACTGTATGTGAGAATCAGACAGTAGAGAGGGGAGAATCAGTTGATCTGAGAAATCTCTATTTCTTCATCGAAACGATTGTAGAATTTGAAGTTGACGACGCCCAACGAGCTATCCTGGACAAGGCGTATCCACGTCTTGTACTTAAGAAACCAACGGATCTGCTCCGAGATAAGCCCTTTTGTGAAAAAAGCGTAAAGGTAGGGATGGAGCGTCACGCTAATGCCTCTCTCGTTCTGCTTGGTCAGAATATAATCGAGATTGTTCTGTATCACGTCAGAAACAAGTATGCTGGCCTGGATGCTTCCTGTGCCGTGACATGTGGGACAAGCTTCTCTGGTGACGATGTTCATTTCAGGCCGCACACGCTGGCGCGTGATTTGCATCAGCCCGAACTTGGAAAGCGGCAGAATCGTGAAACGGGAACGTTCGGACTTCATTTCTTCACGCATGGTGTCGAAAACAATTTTTTTGTTTTCGGCTTTGCGCATATCAATGAAATCTACAACAATAATGCCTCCCATATCCCGGAGCCTTAATTGACGGGCGATTTCCCGCGCAGCTTCCTGGTTTACACTGAGTGCAGTCGCTTCCTGATCTTC
>CAZAVR010000207.1:0-7175 GCA_964488435.1 uncultured Cytophagales bacterium
CCCGAAAAATAGAAATAAATGTGGAAGCCAATGCCTCGCCCAATATCGGGATGATAGGCGGAGCTGTCGATGAGCTTTCCATGATGAATATTCAGGAAATGATCGGCAACATGATGCCGAAACGTGGAAAGAAAAGAAAAGTGACCGTTGAAGAGGCCAAAAAAATACTTTTTGACGAAGAAGCGGCCAAGCTCATAGACATGGATGAGGTAAAGTCCGAGGCTATCGAAAAAGCGGAAAACCTGGGCATCATTTTCATTGACGAAATAGATAAAGTAGCCTCCAGCCGTTCCGGAGGAGGCGGAGGCGCTGACGTAAGCCGGGAAGGAGTACAACGTGACCTGCTACCTATAGTAGAAGGTAGTGCAGTCACTACAAAATACGGCGTGGTCAATACCGACCATATTCTCTTCGTGGCAGCCGGCGCCTTCCATCTCTCCAAGCCTTCGGATCTCATCCCCGAACTCCAGGGCCGGTTCCCTATACGTGTGGAACTTCAGAGTCTGACTCAGGACGATTTCCTCCAAATACTCAAAACGCCAAAAAATGCACTGACCAAACAGTATACTGCCATGCTGGAGGCCGAAGGCGTCTCGCTTAGTTTTCAGGAAGAAGCACTTGTGGAAATTGCGAAGATCGCCTTTGAGATCAACAATGAAATGGAAAACATAGGGGCTCGCAGACTACAGACCGTCATGAGCTCGCTTCTGAATGATTTTATGTTCGACGTACCGGATCTGATCGCTCCGAACGCACATGTAGTTGTAACCGGAGAACTTGTACGCGAAAAACTTACACACCTGGTGAAAAACCGCGACCTGAGTCAATATATACTTTGACCCCCGCTGGCGCTGGTTGGCAACCAGTGCCAATAGAACAAAACCATTAGGTCCCGGTTATAAACCGGAACCAGCAAGCAATCACAGGTGTATCTATGGAAGATACGCATTATTTGTGAGAATTCCAAGAATAATTTTGCAGTCCTGCAGAACAAACCAAGATCTTAAAGAATATCGTAGGTATTCCCACGTTGGCGCTGGCTTCTAACCAGTGCCAATGAAGACCATTGATTCAAATTTGAAACCGGAACCAGCAAGAGAAACTACTTTTGGCTAAAAACCATGTATATATCGAAAAAGCTTCTACTACCTGTCAGATTATACTTTATTCTCTCTCCCTGGCTATTTTGAAATACCAGACTCAAATGCTCGTTATCTTTTCTCGGTACTGAGGTATATAAAAATCCCTTAACATTCGTCTCTCCAATTACCTTGTCATTTAAAATCACCTGAACGCCTGAAACCGGACGGTGCTGCTTATCTCCTGTGTGAATAATGAGGATAGATTTTTCGTCGGAATGATGCGTGGCTGAATCGAGGTAGATGCCCTTGCCACTAAACTGAGTGTAATACTGCTTAAATTCCGGAAGTCCCATCTCAGCCCTCAGGCTATCCATTCCTGCAAAGTTTTCAATTGGAAAAAAATAAGAATTCCCATACTGATCAAAACCCGTCTGACTACCAAATTTTTGCTTCTTACCCTGCCCAACCCGTATCCTGTCATCAAAAATAGCATATTGGGCGGATGGTAACTTCCCCCGGGAATGCGCAACACGAACTGTCTCCAAATATTTCGTCTGTTTATCCAGCGATGCATGCTGTATAACCATAAATATCGCATCATTAGATTTTGCGCTTATTTTTTCATCAAGTGGCCATCCATCTTGTATGATCGGAAATACTATATTCTGGTTGATACGATCCACACTATCCATTTTCAGCCTGTAAGACTCACATTCAGGTGATGAAATACCAAGTCCTGACACGCAAAGGTGAAATTCCCGCCTTACGCTCTGGTCCGAATCGTATACACTCTCCAGTGTCTGATTCAGATCATCGCTGTCTTTTGACTGACTGTAGATCGGAAAAAGAATAGAAATAAAAATCAAGACAGTCCATTTCAGGCGTCTGAATAAACCTATAGAGAAGTGGTTGTTTGAGTTCAATTTGCCGTTATTCGCGATGATTATATAAATATAGCTGAGCCCCCTCAGGCGTTGGTTTGCGACCAGTGCCATCTTAACAAAAGCATGAGTTCCCGGTTGCTAACCGGGAACCAGCAAGGGCGTTAAATCCTTTCAAAATCAATGTAGTCGAATGAGTAGCGGTGACGTTCATCTGCCGGGTGGGTTACCTGGCTGAAGATACGCCAGTTTTCCGGATCAGATATACTGAAAAATGTGTCTCCCTCCGGTTCTGCATGTACCTCAGTTAGATAAATGCGGTTCGCCTTGGCAAAGGCCTGTCGATAAATCTCTCCTCCTCCGATTACGAAAATCTCCTCATATCCTGCGGCATCACGAGCAATAGCGAGGGCAGAATCAAGGGAATCTGTTATCTCCACGCCGCTTGCACTAAAGTCCGGATTCCTGCTGATAACGATGTTCAGTCTGTTCGGAAGGGGTTTACCCAGGGACTCATAAGTTTTACGACCCATAATAATCGGATGACCGGACGTTATCTTCTTAAATCGCTTGAAATCGTCCGGTAAATGCCACAACAATTTATTCTGAAACCCGATAGCTCCGTTCTTCGCAGCTGCTACAATAAGGGATATATTCATTCGCTAAAATTTACCGCGCCACCTACACATTCAAATGGTAAACAAGCAACGGAATATGTGTATTTCTTATTAATTTCTTGGTCACGCTGGGATTTATAATCAACTCCTCTAGGAAACCCCTGTGGCGCGCTGACACGATGAGAAGATCTGCCTTTACTTCGTCACAGTAATCCTCGATTCCCTCCCTCACTGAACCCGACTTCCGGATCACTATTTCCTTTTCCTCCAATTCAAACTCTGAATTGATCTGCGCAATATACTGCTGATCGTCCTGAATGTCTGGCTGCTCGAGTGCATCTATCTTCACCAACGACAAACGGCTGCCCAATACTCTCCCTAAAGAAAATACCTTGCGCAAGATGTCATTTTCCTCATATTCCAGTTGCGTGGCATACACCACCTCTCTGAACGAATGTAGCTCTGCCTGCGGAGGTATTACCAAAACGGGGCACGCAGCATCCAGCGCGATTCGCGTAGCCGAACTCCCGATGATCTTATCCAGAAACCCTCCTCTTCCTGTCCGGCCTATCACGATCAGATCTACTTGCAGTTCTTCTGACTTCTTCAGTACCGCGGACGGAATACTACCCATATCCCAGTGTCCCTCAGCGTCATAACCTTCTGTAGCAGCCTTGCTTACAAATGCATTCAGCTGCTCTTTCATGGAATCCTCCATATCGACAAATTCGTGGGGCACGCCTACACCCACAGGAACGCTCATATCCGGGATGTAGGGTTGATAAATATGAAAAATAATCAGACGAGCCTGCGTTTTAGAAGCCACCAGTTTAGCTGCTGTCAGTGCTCTGTCAGCGTTTTCTGAAAAATCAATGGGAACCAATATCTTCTTCATATCAAATAATGTTTAGGTAAAACAATTGAAAGCCTTAAATAAAGGATTATTGATCACTCCTCATGTTAAGCTTTCGTGAACTTTTCAACGCTGGTCTTTCGGCAATTTAGGTCTTAAAACAGGTCAGAAAAATGATCAATTTCATATATCGACCTCTTTCTGATCCTAAAATCTGTCCGAAACCAACGTGTGAAAATCACTCCTAAAATAATCGTACCGCTTCGGATGCTTCCGATTATTTCCATTAATGATTAACTACCGCACACTTTTAAACTGAATGGTCTCTCCTTTCCTCATGCGCACTTTTACCATAGCACCTTCTTTCGAGAGCACCTGGCTGTTTTTGCTTAAGACTTCGTAGCGATCGAAAGGCAGTCTGATCGTAATTTCACCGTCATGTGCTGCAACCACCTTGACCTGCCCCTGTTTCTCTCCCGTTTTCTCGGCGCTTACCATAAAACCTCCCTGCGCAAGGAAATCACGGAAGCCCGCGGTGCGCCAGCCTGCAGGCAAAGCGGGAAAAACATCCACAACACCCGCATGGCTTTGCAGCAGCATTTCCTGAACTCCAGCCGCAAAAGCAAAATTTCCCTCCAGCGTAAACGGCCTGTAGACGAATTTTGACAATCCGGAAGCCGTTTGATCTCCGTTAACGTGAAAACTATTCGGAAGACAGAAGGCTTTGGCAAAAATAGAAAGCGCCTCGGCAGCTCCATCTCCGTCTTTGGCACGTGCCTTAAGATTCCCCAGCCAGGCATAGGAATACCCAACCCAGTAATCCGGTCCGATTTTGTCAAGGAGGGCTATGGTGTTCTTTATGATGGACCTGGATTTCTCCCCGTCCTCCCAATTGATCAGGCTGAGCGGATGAATGGCCATCAGGTGGGAAAAATGCCTGTGCGACTGGTTGTATTCCATAGTAGGGGCAAACATCATTTCGTCCTTATCCGTTAAAGCATAATCGCCAAATTCATCCAACAACTTTCTCCAGTGCGCCGCTTCTTCGTTCAGACTCAGCTCTGCGGCCAGCTCGGAAGCCTTGCCGAATACAAACTTCATCAGCGCAAGATCATAATTGGTATTATCGGGAAACCAGGCGGTGACCCGGTTGTCATTGATTTCCGGACTGGAACTGATGGGCAGTTTACGCCGGCCACTACCGTCTTTCAGGGTGATCTGTTCCAGGAAAATGCACGTCTCCTTAAACCAGGGATATGCCTTGTCTTTAAGGAAGCGTCTATCCATTCCAAATTTCCACTGCAGGTAATAGTGCTGCGCCAGCCAGGCCGAGACCGTAGGCGACAAGGAATAAGGCACCCAGCCCCCCATTTCCGAACCATCCAGGGTAGTCACGCCGGGTACAGCCAGACCGTCAGTTTCAAAGAACAACCGGGTAAATCGCTTGTAATTTTCTTTATTTTCCTCCAGATGATCAAGGTAGCCCATCGTTTCCTCAAGGTGGTTGGCGCTGTAACCCGGCCAGTAGCTCAGCTGGGTGTTCAGGTCGTGATGAAAATCGCCCTTCCATGGTGGGATACGACCATTGTCTGCCGTCCATACCGCTTGCAGAGAGATGGGCGGGGCGCCCTTCCTCGCTGATGATCCGAATTTGTATTGTTCCCTGTACCACTGTCTTTCCAGCGTGCTATCCGGCAAGCTTACAGAAGATTTACGCCAGAAACCATCCCACCACTTGAGATGTGTTTTATAATCAGACGACATCCCCCTTTCCATGCTTTTACCGACCACCAATAAGGAAGCCACCGCAGGCTTTCCGGGATAATGCGAAGAGATGCTCCATACCCCTTCCATGCTGTTGCTGCCCGTCTTCTTCCACTTCACCGAGATTTCATATACAAACCCTCCCCAACCTTCCTGTTTGTACACCATCTGGTTTGTGCCCGTTTCGATCGTTCCCTGCTTATACCCCAACCTGCCCAGGTGGTCACCAATAAGTGAATTTGGATTTTCCTCTATTTCCTTTCCCTGATAACCAGGCGCAATCAGCCGGGGAAGTACCGACGAGCCTATGTTTTCAAATCGGAACCATCCTACCGGATCCGTTGCATGCACAAATGTGGTGAGTTTCAGCCCATCTTTCCATTTGACTTCACACAGCGCCTTTTCGAGGGATAGATTGACCGATTGAACTTCCGCAGCAGAAGGAATTTCAAACTCCAGCGCTCCGGCCGGTATCTTTGTGGGTGCAGGTTCGAGATCATACGGCTTGTCGAGATACTCCTGAACCGACTTATAGGTATCCTTTTTTATCTGCTCCTGAATCCATTTGAATCTGAATTCGTCCCTGTGCAATCCAGCCATCGGCCGCATATCCCAAATATCTGCCCGGTCGAGAGAAAATCGCAGCGTCCCTTCCTTCTGCCATATCAACGCCCCTACACTTCCATTTCCCAGCGGGATACTCTCATCCCAAACCCCGGCAAGTTTATCGAAATTCAAATCATGCCCGGGGCGGGGCTGGGCATATATGCCAGTGAATAGCAACGCACATAATACAACAAGTAAGGTTCTCTTTCTCATAAGAGTTCGTCTCGGTTTTTAACAAATTCTATATTTCTCTTCAAGCCTTGCAGCCCTGTCCTTTTCAAGGCAGATCGCCGGAAGATCTCCCTGAAAATCTCTTCGGTGATCTCTTCCCAATCACTATTATTAAACGTTTTCAAATGGGGGTTCAGCTCAAATTCCGGCAAAGAGGCAGGTCTGGCAAAACGATTCCAGGGACACACATCCTGACATATATCACATCCGAAAATCCAGTTTCCGAACTTGCCTCTTACCTCATCAGGAATCGCATCCTTCAGTTCTATCGTGTAATAACTTATACATTTACTTCCGTCTACCTGATACGGTTCGGCTATGGCCTCCGTGGGGCAGGCATCTATGCATTTTGTACAGCTCCCACAGTAGTCCTTTATGCCGTGATCCGGCCAAAGCTCCATGTCCAGAATAAGCTCTCCTATAAAAAAAAAGCTGCCGATATCTCTATTAATCAGATTTGTGTGTTTTCCTACCCAGCCCAGGCCACTTTTTTCCGCCCAGACCTTATCCATCACCGGCGCAGAGTCAATGAAAACACGGCCGGTCACCTCACCTATTTGTGCAGAGATTTCATAAAGGAGTGTTTTCAGGCGCTCTTTGACTACGAAATGGTAGTCAGTTCCATAAGCATATTTTGAAATTTTATAGTCCTCTTCCCCTTCTTGTAAACGCTCCTCCGGATAGTAGTTAAACAGCACCGATACCACGGATTTTGCCCCCTCCACCAATAACCTCGGATCCAGCCTCTTGTCAAAATGATTGGCCATCCAGGTCATTTGACCATGCTGATTCTTTGAAAGCCATGACTCCAGTCTCGGCGCTTGCTCTTCCAGAAAATCCGCTCTGGATATGCCGCACAAGTCAAAGCCCGCCTTTTCCGCGATCAATTTCACCTGCTTGCTTCGCTCCTGGAGAATAAAATCCTTTACCATCATAACTTTCAAAGATACTATTCCGCAGAAATTAATGTCAACTTGTCAGCTATTTTAGTGTGGCAAACTAATTTTGTTAGAAATACAAGTTAAAATTAATGTGATTTAAAAAGTAATCATGGCGGAAAACAGTCAAAACAATCCGGAAAGAGAGATAGAGAACCCGCCGCCAAAGCCTCCCGCGCCTGCACCACCACCCACTCCGGCAT
>CAZAVR010000208.1:0-5778 GCA_964488435.1 uncultured Cytophagales bacterium
AATTCTTTCATCAGAAATCTGCCTGGTTTCTGAAATCGGATCCAAAGTGAACTCCCCGTCATTTCTTCGTAATGACATGCTTTTGATGTTTAGAGTTTGACTGGTTTACGACGACCCTCGGTCATCATATATTTCTTGTTGATTCTATCAAGCGTCACGTGAATAGAATCGCGGTTTTCATTAACGCCCAATAATACGATGGTTGAATCGTTTGCGAAATCATAGGTTAGATACAGCTTTTCGCTGCGATGATTTTTATTCTTGTTTTGAAGCGATAGTGTATGCTTCAGGGTATCTGCCTGATAATGAAAATAGTGACGACCTCCCACTCCGGCTAGTTCATAGTTGCGATCAATGTCATTTTCATGAACCCCATCTCCATTGGTCATATCCAGGTGGATTGGACGTGCGATCTTTATGCTGATGGTGGACCATTTTTCAAAAATCACATTCTGCCACCGGGTACTGTCTGTAAGAGAGTAGGGTATTTCTTTCTGATTTAACCTGAATTCGCGGACGTTGTAGTAGCCGTAGGATTTGGCTAGTCCGGGTGTTTTTGGTAGTAGATAATCCTGTTTGGTGTAACTTGCATAAGATTTGTATCCAAATAGAATCACAAAGGCCGCGGCACCGATTTTGAGGCCTGATCGTAGGTTACGCAACCATCTTTTGGAAAAATCAGGGAGGAACTTATTGGCAATGGTATATTTTTCAAGAAATAGTAATCTATACAAACGGCGCCCGTCGTAAGCAAGGAGAAACAGGGCCATTAAAACCAGTAGTGAGCCATACACCTGTTCGCCGATCTGATAGGCAAAATTGGCCGCCAAAACGTTTCCCGTAAATCCGGCAATAAGACCGGCTCCGAAAGTAGCTGTTTTTCGATTCAACAGCAGTAAACCCGCAAAAATCTCAACGGCTCCCAGAAACGAAACATATTTTGGAGAGATCGCATGCGTATGGTAATAAATTTTCCAGGCGAAGAAGTCGCCGTAATTGGTGTGTAAATTGCTTAGAGATGGGTATGGTAGCTGCAGAGGGAACAGTTTGATGAATCCGTAGGAAATGATTCCGATGGCAAGCCTGTAGCGTAAAGCCACACGCAGCCAGTAATGCAGGGTTGAGCAATCGGTTTTGTTTTTATCAATAATGCTCCAGAATGCTGTTCCGGCTACGCCTATAATTGCAGCAATTCCCCAATTGGCAAAGCTCCCTATACCGAATTCTGTAAGTGTATTCTCCCCGGTAAAGAACTGGGGAGAATACCTTGTGAGGGTTAACAGATCAAAGAAATGGAGATTCGACCACTTGATAGCAAAGACATCTCTGTAAAATTTCCAGTCGAGTGGTACAACCAACAGGATAAAGAAGATGAAGAAGAACCTGAAGGCCACCTGTTCCGTTTTGCTCCATGGAGCAGACAAATTTGAATAACCCATAATTACTAAGTTGAATCGGTTTGAACTATAGGTATCCGGGATTTTGGACCAGCGCTTTGTCGACTTGTAGTTCCGGAAGCGGAATGGGAAGTAAATGCCGGTTGGGATCGGTCACGCCTAATACCGCAGCCGCTCTGCCGGTTCTTATCAGATCAAACCAACGATGCGGTTCGAATGCAAATTCAAGTCGTCTTTCATTTTCGATAGCAAGCAAGAGATCGTTTTGTGTGGTGGCAGATGTGGCCGTCAGTGCTGCGCGGTTTCGGACCGCATTTAGATCAACCGCCGATTCAGCCAATTTATTTTGTTTAGCGCGTGCTTCGGCACGGATGAGATATAACTCTGCAATCCTGATTACATAAGCCGGATCCGTGGCCGGATTGCGATAATACATGTTTCCGTACCATACTATTGGCGCTGCGGTGGTTTGCGCTACCATGGCTTTGCGGTTGCCACCTATGGCTGCATCAAACAACAATTCAAGGAAACTGGTATTGGGCGCCCAGTTTCTGTTTCCGCCATTGGCTGTGGGCTGCCAGCTGGTACGGTGTGTATTGAGGTTGGTGGAATTGTAGGAAATTTCAAACACCGATTCGGCGGTACCCGTTACATTTCCGGCGAAGAACGAGTTATAAGGAGATTTTAGACTATAATTCGCTACATCGGTGATGACTTTTGTTGCATACTCTTCAGCTTTTGCCCATTCGCCGCGATACAAATGATAGCGTGCACGAAGCGCCCAAACGGTTTTTCTGGTTGCGCGGAAGCGGTTTGTCGTTACCGGCAGAAGCGGCTCTGCGGCTTCCAGATCTTTTAAGACCTGTGCGTAGGTCTCATCAGCCGTACTGCGGGGGATCCCTGCTTTGCCATCCACGCTTTCTGTCGGTGTTAGTGTGATCTGGACACCACCCCAAAAACGAACCAGGTCAAAATAAGATAGCGCGCGAAGGAAATAGGCTTCTCCTACCAGCTGATCTTTCAATGCCGCCGTTAATTTCAGATCTGTTACCGCAGGTACTTTTGCGATAACATGATTCGCGCGGTTGATCGTAGTGTAGATCGCCTTCCAGGTATCTGCTACATAGGCGTTGTCAGATCTG
Source organism: uncultured Cytophagales bacterium (assembly GCA_964488435.1). GTDB lineage: Bacteria > Bacteroidota > Bacteroidia > Cytophagales > Spirosomataceae > JBEBSO01. Next base: position 2,540 of record CAZAVR010000208.1, read on the forward strand.
ACATTGTGTAAAACAAATTCATTCAGAATGACTTGTGTGCCTGTGAACGTCAGGTTGTCACCGGACAAATACCCAAGACTCTGATAGGCTACACCATAATAAGAACTGCTTGATAGAGCATTGTAGGCCCCTCTGACGGCCGTTTCTGCAGAGACTTTGTCGGTAATCGTAATTTTATCTGAAACTGCATTCTGAGATTCAATATCAAGAAAGTCCGTGCAGGATGCGAGTGTTAAAACCAACAGCAGAGAAATGATATGACGGGCTTTTGTATCTGGCTTTTTCATTTTTATTCAATTTACAAAGTGATGTTTAGACCGAACTGAACAGACATCGGTTGCGGCGGAGTCCCAAAATCAATCCCTTGAATCATCTGACTGGCATTGGATACGTTTGATTCCGGATCCGGTCCGGAGTATTTGCTGAGTAAAATCAGGTTGGTCCCACTAAAATAAACCCTTAGTGACTGCACATGTTTACTTGTGAGATGCTTTGGAACAGTGTATCCCAAACTCAGTGATTTTAATCTCAGGAATGACCCGTCTTCCAGTAAGCGGCTGTTTTGTTCGAGCGCCCAGTTGTTTCCTGCCGAAGTGAAGCGTGGAACGTTGGTGACGTCACCCGGCTTTTTCCAGTAATCAGCATCATCCTGATACAGCGATCTTGAATCACGCGTCCCACCGTTCATACTCAGGAAGCGATTGTGGTTCCATATTTTATTGCCCCATTGAAAGCTGAACAGAAGAGAAGCGTCAAAACCGAGATACGTAACGGAATTGGTTAATCCCCCGAAGAATTTCGGTAAAGCGCTGCCAATGATCTGACGATCAGCTACCGTAATACTCCCATCTTTGTTTACGTCTTCATAAACCGCATCTCCTGTTTCTGAATCAACATACAATTGTTTGTAGAGCCAGAAGGAATACATAGCATGTCCCTGTTCAAGCCGGATCCAGTCGCGGCTGTAATAGGTAGTCGGAACAGGTAACCTTTCAATCCGGTTCTTATTGGCCGAAATATTGAAGTTGGTGTTCCATGAAAAATCTTTTTTTCTAACGTTGGCCGTATTAATCGAAAATTCGAAGCCCTTGTTGCTCACCTCCCCTGCATTACTTGTGAAAGTACCAAAGCCGGTTAATGCGGCTACGGGTAGCTGTAGCAAGGCATCTGTAGTGTATTTATCGTAGTAATTAAACTCAATATTGACCTTGTTTTCAAGAAGTCCCAAATCTACCCCTACGTTGACCTGCCGCGTTTTCTCCCATTTCAAGTTTGGATTCGCAAGTTGCTGTGGCGCCGTTCCTGCTTTGTACCCGCTGCCTTCATTGTCAGCATAACCGAGTCCGCCTGTCCAGAGGCCCTGCGCTGCGAAATCCTGTATTCCGTTCTGATTTCCTGTTAAACCGAAGCTGCCTCTTAGTTTGAATTCACTTATTACACGTGCGTTTTTCAGAAAATTCTCTTCTTTAATTCTCCATGCTGCGCCTATGGACGGAAAGTAGCCCCATTTGTTATTCGTACCAAAAACGCGAAGACCCGTCCGCTCTCACACTTACTTCAAGCGAATATTTACCTGCGTAATTATAATCTGCTCTAGAAAAAAATGAGGCAAGACTTGATTGTGTCCAGCTTTCGGAATTGGTCAGGACAGACGCTGAGGATATTTTTTTGTATGAGTTGTTCGGGAAGCCAGTACCCTTTGCAGTGGTGTTTTCGAGCGTATTACTCTGCACGCTATTTCCCAGCAATAGCCCGACATTGTGTTTTTCGAATTTGTTCCGGTAGGTAAGCGTTTGTTCGTTGATCCAGGTCGTATTTTGCGATAGGGAAGAAGTAGCAGCTCCACCGGCAGCACCTGCAAGCATCCTGTCAGACCAGTAACCTTTTTCATCATAATTGTTGTGATCCAGACTCCAGCTTGTCCTGAATTTTAAATTGGGAAGGATCTGCACATCTGCATAGAGATTGCCGATGTAGCGTAAGCTGATAAATTTTATATCGGTATCCTGCAGCAGAACTTCCACGTTATCGCGGTTTCCTGCCAGCGAAGGTGTTCCGTCCGGATTGAATATAGGCTGGTAGGTTGCTTGAACCAGCGTGGCACTTGAAAGTATATTGCCTTGTGCACCATCTCCGGCTCCGACACTATTTCTAAGGGATCTTGAAACGGTATTGCTGACGCCTATGGTGACTTTATCGTTCACTTGCTGATCCAGATTTACCTTAAAGCTTCCGCGTGTGAAATAGGCAGGCTTTAATACTGATTCCTGTTTTGTGTACGATGCCGCGAGGTAATATTTGGTAGCGGCTGTCCCGCCCTGCAATGAAACATCATATTCTTTTAGGGGAGCTACCTGAATGATCCTGCTTAACCGGTCATAGGTTTGTTGCTCTTCGGGCAAGCCTTTGCCGCCTTCCGAAGCCGGTCTGAACGGTCTGTTAGCCTCGGTTTGTCGCAGAGACGGCCTGTCGATTCCAGTTTGAATCCAGTTGTCATTCACGGCCTGCGCCGTAGTCGGGCCGTCTGCGAGCTTCCATAGTTTATTTTTCGGGGTCCATGCAGAACCTGTAGAGACGTTTACATTCACCTGCGATCTTGTGTTATAGTTGCCGCGTTTGGTTGTAATGATAATGACGCCGTTTGCTCCTCTTGCTCCATAGATCGCTGTGGCGCTAGCATCTTTTAGTACCTCCATACTTTCAATATCTGCAGGGCTAATATCTGCGATAGGGGACGTTTTTCTACCCCCGGTCGAAATGGTCTGCAAGCTCTCATTATTTATGAAAACACCATCTACTATGTATAAGGGATCGTTACCGGAGTTGATAGAAGTGGTTCCCCGCACCCGAACAAATACCGCATCGCCGGGAACGCCGGAGTTATTGTTGATCTGAACGCCTGCAGCTTTCCCCTGCAATTGGGCATCCAGACTTGCTACAGGCAGATCCCTGGTTTCAGCTGCGTTGATTTTGGTGACTGAGCCAACCAGATTCTTTCTGGTTTGCGTTCCGTATCCGATAACCACCAATTCTTCCAGCTGCTTATAGTCGGTGCTAAGCTTAATTGAAAGCAGAGATTCTTTGCCGATGATTATTTCTCTCGAAGAAAATCCTATATACGAGAACAGGAGCGTTTCGGAATCGTTTGCGGCTATACTGAAGTTACCGTTTGCGTCTGTCAGCGTTCCCCTGTCGGTTCCCTTTATCACCACGTTCACACCGGGAAGTGCTTCGCCACG
>CAZAVR010000208.1:5788-7151 GCA_964488435.1 uncultured Cytophagales bacterium
CACGTTCATCGGTGACTTTACCGACAACTTCTTTGGTTAAAGCTATTCTTTTGTTATTGTTCCCAACAGGCATTGACGCCGCGATCCCATTTTCGAGTACTGCAGCCGTAAGGAGCATGGTCAGTATTGCTTTCTGGGCTAATCGGGCCAGGGTGGAAAATCCACCGGCGGTAAAGTTTTTCATATAATTTTTTTTTATTTGGACATACCGGGGCCTTGACCTGGAATTTCTATTCCATATCATCCGGTGATGGATCAGTTTTTATTGCTTTTACAGACAAAAAAGTCCAAAGTATGCAGTTAACGTACTTCTATATACGAGATCGAAAAAGTACGCAGTTTGGGTTTTATTATATCTTCTCTTTTTAGCTTCAACAACGATTAGTTTCCATTTTTCTATTTTGGTTAAATCTGAAATTCTCCTTCCCTGCCTCTGTTTATCACGATTTTGTTCTGTCGTACCAACATATTGCAGGCCATTCAAAACGCCATTGCTCTTGGGGCCGGAGTAGGATTGTCCATGTTCATTCAAGACGTCAAAAACGTCAAAGTGTGATCAGGCCATCGGCATGATCACAACGCTCCCGGACTTTTGATCATGCGTGCAGAGATCATCAAGCGGAGAGGCAGTAGCGTCAATATAAAGCGTTATATCACTGCGTGAAATGGCAACAGCCATTTCCTGAGAGAATTGGAGAATGGAAAAATGATGATACTGTACCCACTACTACAGCCAGGCGATCAATTGAGGTCGTTTGAGATTTCATCTCTTTTTGATAAGTTTAAAGCATAACCTAATGGTGGCTAGAAGGTTATTTTTATTAGTCTATAAAATATATAGACAAAGTAATATAAAAAAATCTTGCGAAACAAGTATTGCTGTTTTTTTTTTCGAATTTTTTTTGCCGCCACATTTTCACATTCACGGTGTTCATATTCTCTTGTTATTGTTGATCAATAAATGCTATCAAAAGTGAGACTATTATTCGTTGAATTTAACGCAGTCGTATTTCAAAAGAAGTGTTTCCGCTCTTTCAAAGCTCTTTAAGTCGTCAATGTCTACAGCCAGTTCCTGGGGGATGATGAATGGAATGATGGTATTTCCCGACATGGAATTCTGTGCGAGAATGGTGGACGGACGGATGACATCAAGTGTGCCTGTTTGCCAGTATACTTTGGGAAGCTTCTGTCGGGGCATATTGTAACATTCCGCTATGTCTGGAGCTTCAAGCAGTGGTAGCATGGGGGTATGCTCGTTTTCCACTTTCCACATTTTGAAGGGCGTATGGAATGCCTCGGTAACCACACGCAGGCTGTCGGCATCGGAGTACCATAGTTTGTATATGCAGGTTTCCAGGTCTTT
>CAZAVR010000209.1:0-7145 GCA_964488435.1 uncultured Cytophagales bacterium
TCCAAAATCAGAACTGCCGCAGCCTTTGGCGAAATTATCATTTTGATTGTCTACATCCCCATTCTGACGTTGGTTGGTGTAGAGGGGAAAATGTTCACTCCCATGGCGAAAACGGTTGGTTTTGCTATTCTGGGTGCTTTGATCCTCTCTATGACCTATATTCCTATGATGTGTGCGCTTTTCCTTCCAAAACAGTCAAGCGGAAAGAAAACGTTGAGCGACCGGATGATGGAGAAACTGCAGAGTTTGTACGCGCCTCTTTTGGAAAAGGCTATCAGAGTCAAATACATTGTTATTTCATTTACCGTGGGATTATTTGCCTTCAGTATTTTTCTCTTTTCCCGTATGGGCGGGGAATTTATCCCTCAGTTGCAGGAGGGGGATTTCGCTTTTCACTGCTTCCTTCCACAGGGTAGCTCCCTTAGCCAAAGTATCGAAACCTCTATGCAGGTTTCGCGGATAATCAAAGAATTCGATGAAGTAAAAATGGTGGTGGGGAAAACGGGGGCTGCCGAGGTACCGACCGACCCGATGCCACCCGAAGCAACCGACTTGATGGTAATTCTAAAACCCCAAAAAGAATGGAAATCAGGATTATCCTATAACGAACTGGGGGATGCTATTATGAAGAAGTTAGAGGTCGTTCCCGGTGTGTTCTTTGAGCGTAATCAGCCTATTCAGATGCGTTTTAACGAGTTGATGACCGGGATCAGGCAGGACGTCGCCGTGAAGATTTTTGGCGAAAACATGGATACGTTGCTGCTCTTTGCTGACCGGGTAAGCCAGGTAGTACAGTCCGTACCAGGTGCTACTGCTCCCAACGTCGAAAGAGTTAGTGGATTGCCCCAGATCAATATTGAATACGACCGGGTACGAATGGCCAATTATGGGTTGACTATACAAGATGTAAACGATGTGGTAAGTACCGCTTTTGCTGGAAAGAGCGCAGGGGTCGTCTATGAAAACGAGAGACGTTTTGACCTGGTCGTGAGGCTAGACCAGGAGCACAGAAGCAGCTTAGAAGACGTGAATAATCTTATGATCCCGACTCCGAGTGGGCAGGTCCCACTCTACCAGGTAGCCAATGTCAATTATAAACTAGGGCCCGCTCAAATCAGCCGGGAAGAAGGTAAACGGCGAATAGTGGTAGGGTTTAACGTGTCTGGTCGCGATGTGCAAAGTGTGGTGAAAGACATCCAGCAGCGCTTGTCAGAGGATGTGAAACTTCCGTCTGGCTATTATTTTACTTTCGGGGGACAGTTTGAAAACCTTCAGAAAGCCAGTAATCGGTTGATGGTCGCCGTCCCGGTGTCGCTTCTTCTGATCTTCATGTTGCTTTATTTTACATTCCATTCTGTTACTCAAGCCGTTTTGATATTTACCGCCATCCCCATGAGTGCCATTGGGGGCGTTTTTGCGCTACTGTTGCGCGATATGCCATTTAGTATCAGCGCGGGAATCGGCTTTATCGCACTTTTCGGAGTAGCTGTCCTTAACGGCATTGTACTGATAGGGAAATTTAACCAACTCGAGAAGGAAGGAATGCAGGATGTTTTGCAGCGAGTGAAGGAAGGAACGCTCATAAGGCTCCGCCCGGTCTTGATGACGGCTATGGTAGCATCCCTTGGGTTTCTGCCTATGGCGATCAGTACAAGTGCAGGCGCGGAAGTACAAAAGCCGTTGGCCACGGTGGTGATCGGCGGGCTTGTTACAGCTACTTTTCTTACGCTGTTTGTACTTCCTCTGCTTTACATTCTTTTTTCATCCAGGAGCAGACCAGGAAAAGGGACTAAAGGGCTAGCTACCGCGACTCTATTTGTCATCATTTCTTTTATGGGAACTACTGTAGATGCACAGCATCGTCTCTCAGCAGAAGACGCAATAGAAATTGCCCTGAAGAACAATCCCGCTGTTGTTTCTGGTAAGTTGGAGATACAATCGGCCGAAAGTCTGAAGAGAACCGCTGGCGAACTTCCCAAGGCCAATTTTAATCTCCAGTATGGTCAAAATGAAGGATTCGAGCGAAACGATGGTCTGACACTTTCCCAAACCATCCCTTTCCCGTCGCTATTTGGGGCTAGGAAGAATCTCATTGAAGAGCAAGTACGGGAAAAAGAGTGGCTTAAAAGGCTATCGGAGAATGAAATAAGAAAACAGGTCAGAAGTTATTTCTATCAGTTGGAATACCTTCTTCACAACGAAGAGACTCTTAGGAATCTCGATAGCATCTATACTGATTTCATCCGGATAGCGGAACTCAGGTACAAGGCCGGCGACACAAAAAAAATAGACATCAGTACTGCAGAAACCAAGCGCGGGGAGATTGGACTGTTGTACCGCCAAAATCAGGTGCTGATCGAAAACGGGTACAAAAATCTGAAGGCTTTGATGTTCAGCGAAGACAGTTTTGTCATAGCCGTCAAGCCGGAGTATTTCCCGCTTACGATTACGCAGCTGATGGATAGCGCTCTGGTTGGCAATCACCCCAGGATACAGCGTCTTTACCAGCAAGCCAGCATTTTGGAGCAGAGTAAGCGGGTCGAGCGCGCAAGCGGGATGCCTGATTTTACACTTGGATATAGCAATATCTCCCTGATAGGTCCGCATAGCCGCAATGGTGTGGAGCAGCTGTATGGCCGGGGACAGCGCTTCAACTACTTTGACCTCGGGGTTTCGATCCCCTTCACATTAGGTGCAACCAAAGCCCGAGTAAAGTCGCTTGACTACCAGAGGCAGTCTGTTGCGGCAACCGCTGCTTGGGAGAAAGAGCAACTCAAGACTGAGTTAGTTAATATGCTAAGTCAATATGAGCAAAACGTTTCTCAGTATCAATACTTCAAGGAACAGGCGCTTCCCAACTCCAATGACATAATCGAAGTAGCTCGTTTGGGGTACCAAACCGGTGATGTTTCGTACATCGAATATCTTTTTTCACTTCAGATGGCAGCTGATATCCGGCTAAACTACCTCAGAAGCATCCAACAACTCAATGAGTCTGTTGTAACACTTTATTCACTTTCTAATCAATAAGTAAGCAAATGAAATTCGCCATAAATAGACCCGTCACGCTTGTAAGCGGTTTTTTTCTTGCCATTTTCTTTACGGCTTGCTCTACCGGCCACAAAGAAGGAGACGGACATAATCATGGCTCTGTTGAGCAACAAGAACAGGGGGCTGATGGCCATGATCATCAGGAGGAAGAGGAGCCCAACACGGCATCACTTTCGGAGCAGCAAATTAGAACGGCAGGCGTGCTTCTGGCAAACCCGGAACAAAAAAACCTGACGGCTACCATTAAAGTCAACGGACTATTAAGGGTTCCTAATAAAAATAAAGCAGAGATCACCTCTCTTTACGGAGGAGTTATCAAAACCCTTAAGATAGAGCTGGGTGACTATGTGAGAAAAGGCCAGGTGATCGCCACAATTGAAAACCCGCTGTTTATCCAACTCCAGGAAGAATACCTGACTATCCATAGCCGGATAACACTGGCTGAACAGGAAATGCAGCGTCAGCAGGAATTAAACGAAGGCAACGCCGGAGCGAAACGTAATCTGCAAAGCGCGTCAGCCGAATTGACTGCGTTACGGACAAGAAAAGCATCTCTTCAGCAGCAGATACGATTGATGGGGATTGATCCTTCATCAGTAACTGATGCTGATCTTAAGAATACGCTTGCTGTCACAAGCCCGATTAGCGGAACAGTCGGCAATGTACTGGCTAAAGTTGGGAGTTATGTGGACGTGGCAACCCCGGTTGCTGAGATTATAGATAACAGCCTGCTTCATCTTGATTTACAGGTTTTTGAAAGAGATCTGCCCAAGATAAGCGTGGGGCAAATTATCAATTTCACCGTTACCAATAATCCTACCAGACTCTATAGGGCCAAGGTTTTTAACATTGGGTCCAGTTTTCAGAGCGAAAGCAAAACCATAGCGGTGCATAGTTCGATTGAGGGAGATAAAAAAGGGTTGATAGACGGTATGAGTATCACCGCGCAGGTAAGTGTGGAAGACGTCTCGATGCTGGCAGTTCCAAATGAAGCGATCGTAGAAGCAGAAGGCAAGTATTTTGTGTTTGTTCTAAAAAGTGAATCAACAGATCGGGATCATCACGATGAGGAGGGGCATGATCATGCAGAAGGTGATGATCACGATCATGAAGGACATAGTCACGATACGCAAAAGTCTGCCGCCCCTACCCAACAGGAAAATAAACCCGGAGGCAAAAATGTCAAGTTCGAACGCGTAGAGGTGGCAAAAGGCGTAACCAATTTAGGTTACACCGCGATCACGCCAGTGAAAGACATTCCGCTTGAAAGTAAGATCGTAGTTAAAGGAGCCTTCTTTGTGAATGCTACGTTGGATAGCTCGGCTGAGCATGCCCACGCACATTGACAGGGCTTTACCATCTTATAAATTCCGACGGCCATTTTGGTTAGATTGGGATAGGTCACCTTAGTATCAAGACACAATGTGTTTCTTGTTTTGTTTTTATTAAAAAACACCAAAACCAGTAAGTATTATGGAACATCAACACATTTATGACAAACAAGGCCGTCAGCTTTGTTGTACACAGACTGAAAAGGTATACACCAATGCGGGGGCAAAGGAGTTATTGAAGGAAAAGCACCACGACGACGATGGGCATGATCATGATCACGACGACGACGGACATGATCACGGTAGTGCGGAAGGGGGCCTCTTCAAAATGTTTTTGCCTTCGGCCATCTCATTGATTCTTTTGCTGGTGGCAATTGCGTTTGACAACTGGATTCCGCAGCCTTGGTTTTCTGGAGCACCCCGGTTAACCTGGTACCTGGTTGCCTATGGGATAGTTGGTTTTCCTGTTATCAGAGATGCTGTAAGAAGTATCTCCAAAGGGGAGGTTTTTTCAGAGTTCTTCCTGATGAGCATCGCGACTATCGGTGCATTTGTGATCGGAGAATACCCCGAAGGTGTTGCCGTGATGCTATTCTATGCAGTCGGAGAGGTATTTCAGACATTGGCTGTATCCAGAGCAAAGAGTAACATCAAAGCTCTACTTGATCAACGACCTGACGAGGTAACTTTATTGGAAAATGGGCAACCGAGGACAGTAAAAGCGGAGGAAGCCAATATTGGGGATGTTATCCAACTTAAACCAGGAGAAAAACTGGGATTGGACGGTGAACTGCTTTCAGCGAGCAGCTCTTTTAATACTGCGGCTCTCACTGGCGAAAGTAAACCGGATACTAAAAATAAAGGGGATGTCGTCCTGGCGGGTATGATCAACCTAAACACAGTGGCTCAGGTCAGGGTCACCACCGCGTATACCGACAGTAAGCTAAGTAAGATTCTGGAACTCGTGCAGAATGCGACTTCCCAGAAGGCACCGACCGAACTGTTTATCAGAAAGTTTGCCAAAATATACACGCCCATTGTAGTGTTGCTGGCCATCGGTATTTGCCTGTTGCCTTCTCTCTTTGTCGAAAACTATGTATTCAACGAATGGCTGTATAGAGCATTGGTGTTCCTGGTGATCTCCTGCCCCTGCGCTTTGGTGATTTCAATTCCGTTAGGTTACTTCGGAGGGATCGGTGCAGCAAGCCGAAACGGAATTTTATTCAAGGGCAGCAACTTCCTGGACGCCCTGGCTGGCATTGAAAACGTCGTAATGGATAAAACAGGAACGATGACAGAAGGCGTTTTCAAAGTGCAAGATGTTAAGTTCAGTCAGGAGGCCAACAAAGACGAAATTCTCCGTTTGGTCAACGCTATTGAAAGCCTTAGTACACATCCCGTGGCTACAGCTATCCATGAGTATGTAGGAAACGTAGATAATACTATTAGGCTTGAAAATACAGAAGAAATCGCCGGTCATGGGCTTAAGGCGACAATTAACGGAAAGGAGATGCTGGTAGGCAACTTCAAACTGATGGACAAGTTTAATATTACGTATGATGTAGATCCGTCTTCCATCATCTATACGACCATTGCCGTCGCACATGATCGAAAATTTGTGGGCTATATTACCATCGCGGATCGTATTAAAGAAGATTCTCAGCAGACAATCGACCTTTTACACCGGCTTGGTGTAAAAGCCACCATGTTGAGTGGAGATAAAAGTACAGTGGTAAAACATGTGGCGCAGGAATTAGGCATTGACCATGCTTTCGGCGATTTGTTGCCGGAAGACAAAGTAAATAAAGTAAAAGAGATCAAAGCACGGAACCAAACGGTCGCTTTCGTTGGAGATGGTGTTAACGATGCGCCGGTAGTGGCACTGAGCGACGTTGGTATTGCCATGGGAGGGTTGGGAAGTGATGCAACGATTGAAACTGCGGATGTGGTGATACAAGATGATAAACCCTCTAAAATTCCGATGGCCATTAACATAGGTAAAAAGACCAAGAAGATCGTCTGGCAGAATATCACACTGGCTTTCGTAGTAAAGGGGATTGTGCTTATCCTGGGAGCCGGTGGCCTGGCAACTATGTGGGAGGCGGTGTTTGCTGATGTGGGCGTTTCGCTTATCGCTATTCTAAATGCGGTGAGGATACAGCGAATGTCTTTTTGAAATCTTTCGTTATTTCGGTGAGAAATTTAGTCTTCCGCCTGACCAATAAAAAAAGATTAGTCCTTTCTAGAGTTCTATCATGAACAGAATGTCGTGGTGGGGTGCTACTATCAGCACCCCATTTTCAAATCGTTTAACACCTTTTTAAGCGATAACTCACTAAACGAACGTAAATGATACTTGCGAAATACGCTTACCTCATCTTTCTGATCTGTAGCTTTTCAATCGGCGGCTTAGCTCAGAATTTTTCAAATACGATAGATTCACTCGCGGATGTTTCAACGCAGGCGAACGACTACGGTCTAAGCTATAAGAACCTTCTGCTTCCTTCCGTATTGATCGCGGCCGGATCGGTCAGTTTTGCTGTACCCGCTATGAAAAAACTCGATGTTAGTATAAGCTCAGAGGTTTCTTTTCATAATCCTACGACTACAAGCTGGGATAGTTACGTGCAGTTTTTTCCTGTAGTAATGGTGTACGGGTTAAATTTTGCAGGGGTAAAAAGCAAACATAATTTCAAGGAAAGAAGCATTATCTATGTAACAACACAACTTTTGGTAAGTGGAATAGTATTGCCGTCCAAGTCA
>CAZAVR010000210.1:0-364 GCA_964488435.1 uncultured Cytophagales bacterium
CGGGCACGGCAATCTCCTGGCGACCACTTTTGCAGGACTAGGCGCCCAATTCAAATTGCTGCGTTACAAAGACCCTTTCGACCCGGCTCCTACCGTCATGCTTGACTGGACCAACGCAAATGTCGCGGGCTTCCCCAGTGGGGACCGGGGCATAGGCAGACGCGTCAATTTATATGGTGACCTGAACGGAGATGCCGTCATCATGGTACATGTCGGGCAGACGCCTATCATTTATCGCTGGATTGTCCGCGGAGGAAAAATCGAAAAGACAACCCCCGAGGTACTACATTACCAGAATGTGGAAGGAAACTCCGCCACCTTCACAGGTTTCTATACGGAGGCCCAGCCTGTAAGCACCGATGCA
>CAZAVR010000210.1:374-825 GCA_964488435.1 uncultured Cytophagales bacterium
AAGTAATTACTTTATAGCTTACCAATGGGAAATAGCCTATGTAAACGGCTCTTCTCAGTCACGTATCGCTCAGTTTGCACCGATGTCGGCACCGAGTCATCAGAACATTGACTATATCAAGTTCAATAACGCCAACTATCTGGCGGTTGTTCGCAGCAGTGGTACCACGGCGCGTGTACATCTTTCGATGTTTGATGTGACGAATCCTTCACGCATAACCACACCTACGGGTGATCCAGGTTATTCATCATTCCAGGTGTACACTTCCGAAGCGATGACCGGAACGACCAATACCAATGGTACCGGAGACCTTGCATACGGCTACAGTCCGGACGGAGAACGCATGCAAGTCTATATGCTGCTGACCAATGGAGGCATCATGGCTCATGAGTTTACCAGGTATGCTCCTTAATTCCCAATTTCATCCTTTACCCCTCACAGATAGTCATAC
>CAZAVR010000210.1:835-7140 GCA_964488435.1 uncultured Cytophagales bacterium
GCTTTATGAAACATCTTTTTTTCAACAAATTAATATTGCTGGCAGCCTTTCTTCTTTTTTCAGGCGTGTCATGTACCAAATCAGCCGTCCCGGATCCGGAAAAACCGGATCCGGAAGTGCCTGAACCGGAGAAAAAACGTGAAGTCCTGGTGTGGGTCGATGCCCGGTCCAATGTGTTCGGCACCTATGGGAGGTTCCACGATAAAGAACAGATCAAGATGGTACTCGACACCCTGAAAGATGCAGGCGTTACGGCGCTGATCGTCGACGTAAAAGGGAGCACAGGTTACACCATGTACCCTAGTGCCTATACAAAAGAACTTACTACCCGAGACGGCAAAACCCGCCCGACGGATTATGTCGAGTTCATGATTTCGGAAGCAAGAAAACGCTCGTTCAAAGTCTACCTTTCTATTGTAACTTTTGTAGAGGGTGAACGCACAGGTACGGGATATGTATTTGACAATCCATCTTACAGAAGCCAGTATGAATCCATTGTCTGCGACATCAACGGCAACCGTATACCCGTCACCAGCGCCGGAAAAAATGCCTTTGTTAATCCTTCAGCACCTGCTGTCCAGGAACGCGCGCTGAACATCATAAAGGAGATCGTACAAAAGTTCAAGCCTGACGGAATGATACTTGACTACTGCCGGTATACGGATCATGCTGACTTTTCCGACCTGAGCAAGCAGGACTTTATTTCTTTCCTCGAAACAAAATATAAGGATAACCAGGCCAAAAATATGCGGTTTCCTCAGGATATTGTCTCATCCTGGCGGGAAAGTTCAGGGCAAATCGTACCTAACGTCACCGGAAAATATTACAAACAATGGCTGGTATACCGGGCGTCAGTCATCCAGGGCTTTATGACCAAAGCCAGAGCTGCCGTAAAGGCAACCCATGCAGGCACTGAATTTGGGGCTTATGTGGGGGGATGGTATTCTACCTACTATTCGGTCGGGGTCAACTGGGCGAGTAAAGAGTATGATCCTTTCAATGACTTTGACGTACGCTTTGACTGGGCCTATCCCGGATATGGCGAAACGGGCTATGCTGAGCAGTTGGATATGCTTATGACCGGTAATTACTTCACTCAGATTATGTTAGCTGACAACCCTGTGACTGCCCATCTGAAATATCATTGGTGGAGTATTGAAGGCTCATTGAACGGCGCTGCCTATATCACCAAAAACAAACTTCCCCTTTATGGAAGTATTGATGTTGGGAACGTTTCTTATGCCAACAAAGCTGAAATCACAAAGGCTATCCGGTACATCCTCTCCAAAACTACCGGTGGGATCATGCTGTTCGATGTGGTGCACATGTACGCTCCTCAGTACAACCAGCTTAAACTACCTCTGTTTGATGCGGTGAAAGCGGGGATTAAAACGCCCTGAGTTTCTGTCAAAAGAATTCAACTTTTTTCATACAAGCCCTTTTCCCTTGCGTGTTCTGTCCGGAACACCGGGAAAAGGGCATTTTTGTCTGACGCCTGATCCCTGCAGGCGACGCGCACTCCCTATCGGCGTACGATTATTGTCTATGTGGTCAGTATGGAGACACCCACAGTCTGCTTTTTCATGCTGGTAGGATTTGGCTACCCGGAGATCACTTAAAATCAAAAAAATGTCACGCCTGGGAAAAATCTTCTTTAACTATTTGATCCTTCTTATGATCGTATGCTCCTCCGTAGCCCTTCACGGCCAGAAGAGCACAGCCGGCGAGCCACGCGTCAGAACCCTCGTTATCTTTTTTGACGGGTTAAGGCCTGACTATATCACTCCGGAAGCCATGCCGCATCTCTACGCTTTCAGCCAGACGGCTTTTGTCGGCAAGCATCATCACAGCGTATTTCCGACGGTTACCCGTGTCAACTCGGCCTCCTACGCCACCGGCTCTTATCCCGCCAGCCATGGTCTTATGGGAAACAGTGTCTTTTTCCCTCAGGTGAATCCGGCAGGCAGTCTCAACACGAGCTATGCAGATCTGCAGAAGGTGATGCAAACAATACAGGGGCCCCTTCTTACCTCACTTTCACTGGGAGAAATCTTGAAAGCCAACCATGAAAAAATGTTCGTATTCAGCTCAGGCACCACAGGACAGGCCTACCTTCAGAACCACACTGTAAATGGCGCGATTATCAATCCGGAACTTATTTTGCCTGAATCCATACGGACAGAAGTTGAAAAATCAGCGGGTGTGCAACCGACCTCTGCGTCGCCAAAAAGTGATAAACACCGATGGATCACCGATGCCTTTCTGCAAATGGGAATTGGAAAAGATGCTCCCCTGGTAAGTGCTATATGGTACTCCGACCCTGATGGTGCGGCTCACAGTTTCGGCATGGGTTCGCCTCAGGCTCAGGCTTCTATTCATGAGGTTGATACACAATTCGGGCGGGTTATCAATGCCCTGAAATCTCAAGGCATCTCCGATCAATACAACATCATTATTTCAACCGATCATGGTTTCGTAACCCACACAGGCAAGACAGGGTTGATGGATTTTCTGATCAGCAAAGGATTCAAAAAGGACAAAACCTCCGAAGAGGTGGTGGTCGCGGATGGCGCCATTTATGTAAAAGACAAAAATCCGGAGACCATCCGTCGAATAGTGGAATCCCTTCACGAACAGGATTGGGTGGGTGCTGTCTTTACGCGAGCGTCGCCGAAAAATCACGAAATGGGATGGGTCAAAGGCACGCTATCCTTCAATCTCATCCACTGGAACCACCCGGATCGGTCTTCGGATATACTGGTGGCTGTAAACTGGAATGACCTCAAAAACGAAAAAGGATATGCAGGCAGTGACTTCGCGCGGGGCGTAGCAGGACACGGGGGATCCAGCCCTTATGAGATTAACATCAATCTTTTCGGAAGAGGACCTTCCTTCAAAACCGGACAGGTCAGTCATTTGCCTACTTCCAACGTAGATATTGTCCCCACCATTCTCGCTATCTACCGATTTCCCCAGCCAGAGAAAATGGATGGACGTGTGATACATGAAATGCTTAAAGACAGAAAATTCGATGGAAAACCCAGGAAAGGAACCATCCGTACAACGGCTGCTTATCCCTGGGGCGTCTATCAACTTTCACTCGAGCGATCTCTTTTTGAAAAATTCAGCTATATTCACTACACCCGTGTGGAAAGAACACGGAAATAAGACAGTAGACTGGAAAATAAGATAAAAATTCCGTCAGCAACATCAATCCGTTAAAAATATGAGTTCAGGCACTTACGATTTTCCTGCTTCGTTTTCCAGAAGGAAGTTCATGGGAGCTCTTGCTTCAGGAGCTGCTCTCTCGGCCATCCCTCTTTCGGCACAGGCATCTTCTGCGGCGAGAGACATTTGTATCTTTTCTAAACATCTGCAATGGGTAGAGCTGCCGGAAATGATCGAAATTACAAAGCAGCTGGGTTTTACGGGCATCGACCTGACCGTTCGGCCGGGAGGACATATTGAACCTGAAAATGTAGCCGCTGAGTTGCCGAAAGTGATCAAAATGATACGCAAGGCGGGTTTGAAGGTCCCTATGGTCGCAACCGGCGTCATCGACCCCGCGGATCCGCTAACCGAAACGATTCTCAAAACCATAGGAGATCTGGAGATTCCCTATTATCGGACAGGCTATCTCAAATATGATGCGAAAGAAGGCGTCGCCAAAAGTTTGGAAAAATTCAAAGGCCAGATCGGACGGCTGTCAGACCTTAACAGAAAGTACAAGGTACATGGTGCCTATCAGAATCATTCAGGTACAGGTGTGGGTGCCTCGGTATGGGATCTGTGGGAGATCATCAAAGATCTGGACCCGCAATGGATCGGTTGCCAGTATGATATCAAGCATGCCGTTGCAGAAGGAGGCCTTTCGTGGGTAAACGGCCTGGACGCATTAAAGTCGCATATTAAATGCATGGACATGAAGGATTTTATTTGGGTATCAAAGGCCGGCAAATGGCAGCAGGAACAGGTTCCGCTGGGCACTGGAATGGTCAACTTCCCTCAATACATCCAACATCTGAAAAAATACGGCATTTCCGGCCCGATGTCCCTCCATTTCGAATACAACCTGGGAGGAGCGGAGCATGGAAAGAAATCCATTTCTATTCCCAAAGACGATGTTCTTTTCGCAATGAAACGTGACCTGCAGGTGTTGTCTGGCTTGCTCAACGGGGAGTGAGAGGGAAATAAATCGACCTTGAAACCAAATATAATTTTGAAAATATAAGAATAATTGCAATATTTTTCAACAAATACAGTATTATCGAAATTAACTATCTATATTTTTACTTATTTACCTTAAATTCAAAACAATATTTGGATTTTCATTATTGCAAACGATAGCAACTCCGGAGAAATTTAAAGCTGGCCTGATCCTATCGGCAAACATTTAATCAATTGCTGAATGACTTCTGATAAAGCCGGCATACTGAGTAGGATCCGGCCTGCGAAAGCTTTATTGAATAATTATGGGTGCTTTTGTCAAATCATGCGCCCGATAAATGCAGTTTTACATTCTTTTCTGCTGAAGTGAAAACATCTTATCTCCTTTACATAACGATATCTCTGTTCATCCTTTCGATGACCCCTTTGAAAGATAAATCCGTAGGTGTAGGTGCTCGCCCGGTAAAAGGTGCGGAAGTTGTTTTTGACGGCTCCCGTGCCATGCTCGACAGCAAATGGACCTACTGGCAAGGTCCCCGGCTCGCAGCGGCGCTACCTATAAAGTGGCAGGTGGTGAAAGACCCTGCCGGCAAGGGACAGGTACTCAACTCCAATGACCCTGCCGGCGCCGGCGGCAAATACGGTGCCGCCGATATCATTACCAAAAAGGAATATCGTGATTTCCGGGCACATGTCGAGTTTTATATCAGCAAAGCCAAGGGCAACAGCGGTGTTTATCTCCAGAACAGGTATGAAATTCAGATCCTGGATGGCGATTCTACCAAACACGGGATGGCTGCTATTATCAATGAGTCCGGATCTCCTTACTTCGCCTATAACGGCATTGGAAAATGGAATGCTTACGACATTGTTTTCCGTGCAGCCCGATTCGAAAACGGCAAATTAACGGAGCATGCCAGAGCAACCGTGTATTTTAACGGAGTGAAAGTACACCATCATCAGCTGATCACGCAGGTTTGGGGAGGAGCCAACTCGGGGAAAGACGGAGGCAACGACGGAGGGAAAGGTATCACCGATACGCCCGGAGGTCTCAAACTTCAATCCGAAGGCCATGACGTACTGTACAGGAACATCTGGATCAAAGAGTTGGACCTGTCAAAAGAAACTACTGATTTTTAACAATCAAATAATTTAAAAAAAACTAACAAAACTTTTATTTTTGAAATATTTTCAACCAGGGATAGGTACAATCGTTGCCGTTTAGCGTATGACATTCACGTACAATTTCCTTTAACCCCCAAGTTTCTAATGAAAAAAGGTAAGTCCAAGCAACCCTCTAGAAGGGAATTTCTCAAAAATTCGACCATGGCAGCGGCAGCGGCTTCGGCTTTTATGATTGTGCCGAGACATGTCCTTGGCAAAGGCTACATCGCTCCGAGTGATAAGCTGAACATTGCCGGTATAGGTGCTGGTGGAAAAGGCCAAAGCGATCTTTCGAGTTTCGCAAAAAGCCCGCGTGTCAACATCGTTGCCCTTTGTGACGTAGATGATCGTCGCTCAGCAGCAACGAGGGAGACTTACCCAAGGGCCAAATACTACAAAGACTTCCGTGAGATGTTGGCCAAAGAAAAAAACAACATCGACGCCTGCTCTATTTCAACACCTGACCATACCCACGCTGTGGCTACCATCGCAGCGATGCAGCTTGGGAAACACGTGTACACGCAAAAACCGCTTACACATGACATCTACGAAGCGCGTATCCTTGGGCAAGCCGCAAAAAAATACAAAGTGATCACCCAAATGGGAAACCAGGGCGGTTCCGGAGACGGCGTACGCCGCATGAAGGAGGTTTACGATTCTGGCATCATTGGTCAGGTGGACAAAGTATATTGCTGGACCAACCGTCCTGTATGGCCTCAGGCTGTACCTACCGACAAGACTTTTGAAGTGCCAAAGGAACTTGATTTCGATCTTTGGCTGGGACCTGCTCCCAAAGTGCCTTACAATGAAAATTTCCTTCCCTGGAACTGGCGTGGATGGTGGGATTATGGTACAGGAGCACTCGGTGACATGGCTTGCCATATCATGGATCCTGTGTTCAGAATCCTTCCGATCGATTATCCAAACTCTGTGGAATGCAGCGTATCCGGATCATGGACATTTACACTCAGACC
>CAZAVR010000211.1:0-4559 GCA_964488435.1 uncultured Cytophagales bacterium
CAGCAGCTTGAAAATACGGTATTGGCTAAGGTAGCTACTTCGGGTATAGACGGGATCGATCAGCTAAGGTCAGATCTGGTCACCAACAAACCTGAGATCGTTATCAATATCAATCGTGAAAAGGCGCAGCGTGAAGGTATATCCTCTGCTCAGATCGCAATGGCGGTCAGAACAGCTTTGTTCGGAACGGAGATCTCAAAGTTCCGTGATGCCAAGGATGAGTATCCTATTATGGTACGCCTTAAAAAGGACGATCGCGAACAAATTGAGCGTTTGCTCAGTTTGAACATCGTATATCGGGACATGAACATGGGCGGAGCGCTGCGTGAGGTTCCCATTACCTCTGTTGCTGATGTGAGTTACTCTACTACTTTCAGCCAGATCAACAGGCAGGACCAGCGGCGTATTGTGACATTAGGCTCTGACGTTGCTCCGGGTGCCAATGCCAACGAGATTGTAGCACAGATACAGGAAGTGATTAAGGAGATTAACGTACCCAATGGTTATACCATCAAAATGGGTGGTGAGCAGGAGGAGCAGGCGGAATCTATGGCCTTCCTTGGAACGGCCTTTGGAGCGGCGATTCTGCTTATTTACCTGATACTTGCGACGCAGTTCAATTCCGTTGTGAAACCTTTGATTATATTCTTCACGATATTGCTCTCACTTATTGGGGTATTGCTGGGTTTTGTCATCTTCCAGAAAGACTTTTCTGTGATCATGTCGGGAGTCGGTATTATCGCCCTGGCCGGGATTGTGGTGAAGAACGGGATTTTGCTTATTGAGTTTATAGACGAATTACGTGGCCGGGGCTATCCGCTTCGCCAGGCGATCGCTGAGGGCGGCTCCATCAGGCTTACGCCCGTACTTCTGACGGCTTCTGCAGCCGTGTTGGGTTTGATTCCTCTTGCTTTCGGTCTGACTGTCGATTTTGTGAGCTTATTCCGGGATCTTGATCCCCATCTGATCATAGGTGGACCCAGCGCGGTATTCTGGAATATTCTGGCGTGGACCATCATATACGGATTGACCTTCTCTACGGTACTTACCCTGGTGATCGTACCGTGTATGTACTATGTGAATGAAAAGATCCGGGATAAATGGTTCAGGAAGAAGCCGGCAGAGGACGCCGGTGAACATCCCCCGGTGGCTGTTCCGCTGTAAAAGTAAAAATATCCTGAGGCTGTCTTTCAAAAAGGCAGCCTCTTTTCTTGAAAACGAATTTTATTCGGCATATCTATAGATTTTGTCAATATGGATACTTTAATTTGAAATGTATGCGTATTAAATTTCTTTTACAGAGATTTTTTATTTAAATTCGGAATAATATTTTGTTTTTCATTTTTTCTGTTTTTTTTGACACCTGTTTTTTGGATTAAAACAAGAATCCTATTATTTTATTTATACGGGAGAGCAAGTTTTGAACCTGGATTTCTCCCTTGATTATCTCGGTTAGTGAGCAGGTCGTATAGATAAAATTTGGCGTACTGACTTAACAGGCAATGAAATATTGCTTCGACAGAACTTCGTTAACATTTTTTATGGCCCTTGCCGGGCGGTTTTCATTACCCGTCTCTGCATTATATTTTAAATTCAATAATTAGGACAAATACTTGGAAATTAAAAATCATCCGTTACATTTGTGTTTCAAGACACGCCAAATAAAATTTTGTATACTAAAGTGAAAAAGGCATCCGAAAATCCAATCCTTCGACTTCTGATTGAGCCATGACGGCGGAAAGGGGATTGTTCTGACTATACTATTAGATGACCCTTTCTCTGGATAAGAAAGGGTTTTTTAATAACTAAATTTTAGTAAATTCGTAGTTGAGTATTTAATATTTACAAAAAACAATGAGCCAACGAGTCTATATTTTCGATACAACCCTACGTGACGGAGAGCAGGTGCCGGGTTGTCAACTGACTACTGAAGAAAAGGTTATAGTAGCCAGACAGCTCGAAAAACTCGGTGTTGATGTGATTGAGGCGGGGTTTCCGGTGTCCAGCCCCGGTGATTTCAGGTCTGTTGTAGAGATATCAAAGGCTGTGACTGATCCGGTAGTATGTGCTTTGTCGAGGGCGGTACAGGCGGATATTCAGGCGGCGGCCGATGCACTTGCTTTTGCAAAAAACAAGCGTATCCATACAGGAATTGGCTCCTCGGATATTCATATCCAGCATAAGTTCAATACGACAAGAGAGAAAATAATAGAGCGTGCCATCGACGCGTCCAGTTTTGCGAAGAGCCTGGTAGAGGATGTAGAGTTTTATTGTGAAGATGCAGGACGTGCAGACCTCGTGTTTCTGGCACAACTGGTGGAAGCAGTAATCGGAGCGGGTGCTACTGTGGTAAATATACCGGACACCACGGGGTATTGTCTTCCGGAAGAGTACGGAGGGAAAATCAAGTATATTTTCGAAAATGTAAAGAATGTTCACAAAGCCACCATTTCGATTCACTGTCACAATGATCTGGGACTGGCTACGGCAAATGCGCTCTCGGGAATACGGGAAGGAGCGCGGCAGGATGAAGTCACAATCAATGGAATAGGGGAGCGTGCCGGAAACACTTCTCTCGAAGAGGTGGTGATGGCGTTAAGAGTACATAAGGAACTGGGTCTGGACACAGGAGTTAATGCACCGTTGATATATCCTACCAGCCAGTTGGTGTCTAAAATGATGCGCATGCCCGTTCAGGCGAACAAAGCCATCGTGGGTAGAAACGCATTTGCCCATTCTTCCGGAATTCACCAGGATGGTCATTTAAAAAATTCTCAGAATTACGAAATTCTGAATCCAAAGGACGTGGGCGTGGACAAGTCGGACATTGTACTTACGGCACGCAGTGGTCGTCATGCATTGAAGTATCGGCTTGAGCTGCTGGGCTTTACTTTTGAACAGGCCGCACTTGACGATCTTTACAAGCGTTTTCTGGATGTTGCAGATAGTATAAAGGAGGTGAACGACAAGGATCTGGTAGAGCTGGCTAAGAGCGTAGAGGTCGTTTAGCCCTTCGGCTCCGCTCCCTTCGGCTCCGCTCAGGGTGCGTGCGGGTGTTGTTGTATCAGCGTGCCGGTTGTGAGGGGCTCAGGCGTTACGTTTCCACAGTGACACCTTTTTGGAGATTTTTTGGACGGCACAGTGGAACACTGTCTTGCTGAGCGCGAAGCAGTCGAAGCACGTGGTTCAGTGTGGTCAATCTGCTCAGGCGGTCCGCAGCTGTAGCGACACTTTGGGTAACGTGCGTGTGAGGCCTGTTGCAACGTATCAGGATAAAGCCATTTGAAGTGAATCCGCCCCATCGATAAACCGGAGTGAATCCACCACTCATCTTTCCGCGTTGCGCAGTTCAACCATATCAGCCAGGAAAGAAAGACTGATAACGGATTTGCCCGATGAGTGGCCCGCGGGATTGTCAAATAATTTTTGGTAGTGCTCGGCTACAAATGCCTTGGTGGCCGCATCTTCAGCTTGTGACATTTCATAGAATCTCCTGAAAATAGTACTCAGAGTAGGATCAAAAGCTCCCCAAACGGCGTAGCCTCCTTCAGGGATGGAGGAAGTCAGGCCAAACGGCGGATAGCCGGAGAATCTTCGTCCGCTCTGATGGGCATAGGCGACCCTGTACCAGCCATTGGCGCCGCTCCAGAAATTCGAGAACAAAGGATATTTCACATCGCGGTTCCAGACTTTTTCCACAAGCTGATTGGCAAAGGCCCTGCGAAGCGCAACCGGATCGAATGCCGGGTCGCTATAGCCCCACACTTTTCTTATGTTTTCCCGGTTCCTTGCAAACGTCTCAAAAGCAGGTACAAGTCTTCTGGCATGACTTATATCCCAGCTTATATCGTCTACGAGGTAGGTGCTGTCCCACTCCACGTGTGTTTTCATCTCCCATTTCCCATCACTGTTTTCTTCCCAACTGACGGGAATTTTATCGCCGGTGTAATTGGCATACCTGTGATCAAAATGATGCTTCATGAATCCCTGGTCGAGACTGGCCGTCGCGCCTTTAGGAGAGGGAGTGAGAAAGGTCCGGATGACAAAAAGTTCAAATGTTTTCTGTATACCTGTTTTTTTGCTCAACAGGTCTTCAAAGGCGGTTTTACCATCTTTTGCGGCCGGCTTTATCCCTGAAAGATGTAGTTCTGATAAATCAGAAAGAATAGCCAGGCACCACAGATCCTTATCCGAAAAGTAAAAGCCTGCCCGTCCGTTTTTGAAATCGGCGGGCGTTATGGAGTGTCTTCTTTCCACGGAAGCGAAATACGGCTCCGTAAACCACCGGTTCACCTGAACAGCCATAGCGTTGAAAGCGTTGGAAAGGAAGTTCTTTTCAGCTATTGTTCGCTTGTGTGGTGGAATGTTTTCAGTGATAGCGGTAGCAAGGGCACCCAGCAAGCCCAGATACTGCGCGCTGCACAAGGGCACCTCTTTTCCCAGTAGCTTATAGGCTGTACAGATACTTCCTCCGGAGCAAACCCACCCTGTACTGCTATCGGTTTCCGAAATGGGCTTCAACTGAGAAAATGCCGGATTGAGCAAATCGACAAGTTCGG
>CAZAVR010000211.1:4569-5713 GCA_964488435.1 uncultured Cytophagales bacterium
GTTCGGCCATTTGCCGGGTGTCCCTGCATCTTCGTGTCATTTCGACAAACGACTGGAGGCCCCGGATCTGAATGTCATACAGCACATAGACATCGCGATCTTCAAACAATCTTCTCCTGAGCTCGGAAGTAAAGTATTCGCGATAATGCGTGTTCCAGGCCTCTATTACCTGGGCATGAACCTCGCCTTTTTTTGAAAAATCAACTTTTCCCTGTGAAAAAGCGGATTGAACAGCAAAAAGCAAAATCGCAATAAGTGCTGCGGGGAATTTTTGTTGTGTTTTCATGCACAGGTTTTTATTTCGTCCTGCTGTTTTTCAGGGTGTATCAGTTATTACCTGTTTCCGGTAGTAGCATCTAATTCCACCATATCAGCAAAAAAAGAAAGACTCGGAAAGGATTTGGCTGCATTTCTGTTGCTGCCAAACAGGCGTTGATAGTGCTGAGCCACAAATGCTTTTTTTGCCGGGTCTTCCGTTTTTGACATTTCAAATAGGTTCCTAAAAATGGCTTTTAACGTAGGGTGAAAACTTCCCCAGATGGGATAGCCCCCGTCGGCTATTGAGATACTTAGTCCGTAAGGTGCGTAGCCTGGAAACCGCCTTCCGGTTTCTTTAGCGGCATAGGCAACCCTGTACCATCCGTTATCGCCACTCCAGAAGTTAGAAAACAGGGGTTGATTCATGTCTTTGTTCCATATTTTTTCAACGATTTGGTTGGCGAAGGCCTGGCGAAGCGCAATCGGGTCGAATGCCGGGTTTTTGTAATCCCAGACGGTCTTGATGTATTTTCCGTTTTTGGCAAATGTTTCAAGTGCAGGTACCAGTCTTCTCGCATGACTGATATCCCAGGAAGCATTTTTGGCAATATAGGAACTGTCCCACGGCACTTGTGTCTTCATTTCCCATTTTCCGTCGCCGGCTTCTATCCATGTCACCGGGCTCAGGCTTCCTGCGTAGGCGGCATATCTGTTATCTGCAAATAACCGCCAGAAACCCATGTCAAGGTCGGCCCTCATCCCTTTGCCGGTGGGGAAGAGAGACGTTCTGGCCATGAAAAGATCGAATGTCTTGTGAATGCCTTTCTTTTTGTTTTGCAAGGCTTCAAACGCATTGTCCAATTTGGGCAACATACCATCAGTAATG
>CAZAVR010000211.1:5723-7096 GCA_964488435.1 uncultured Cytophagales bacterium
GTTTTATCCCTTTGCCATGCAACGCAGATAAATCAGACAGGGCGGTTAAGACCCAAAGATCTCTGTCGGTGAAGAAAAAGGCTGAATTCCCGTTTTTGATGTCGTCCGGGGTCATGGTAGTCCTCTTGTCCACAGAAGCTATAAAGCGGTCAGAAAGCCATCTGTTCAAATGGATCGCCATGGTGCTGTACGTATTGGCCAGAAATGCCTTTTCTGCATCCGTTCGTTTACGCTCCGGTATGTTCTCTTCCACACTGGTGGCTACTGCTCCAATCAGCCCCAGATATTGGGAACTGCACAGCATTACTTCTTTTCCTGTTAATTTATAGTCTTTGCAGATCTGGCCGCCGGTACAAATCCACCCGGTGCTCTCGTCAGATTCTGAGAGGGGCTTTAGTGCAGAAAAGACCGGATTCAGCAGCTCCACGAGTTCTGAAATTTGTTTAGTGTCTTTACATCTGCGGGTCATCTCCACAAATGATTGTAAGCCACCGATCTGGATATCGTATAGTACATAGACGTCTCCCTGGTCAAACAATCTCCGCTTGATTTCGGCGGCGAAGTAATCCCGGTAGTGGCTGTCCCAAGAGGCTATTACCTGTTGGTGAATTTCACCGTTTTTTTGAGAAATCGGTTTTTGGCTGTGACAAGGCGGTTTCAACGAAGAGGAAGATGAGTGCTGCGAACGCTGCCGTGAATAGGTTCCGTTTTTTCATTTATCTGTTTCTATTATTATTCATGGTATAAATTTTCTTTACTGTTTCAGGAGCGTTTTAATGGCCTTCATGAGTACGGCTTCTGCTTCGGGCGCTACGCTGGAGGCTCGTTCACTTACTTCATAGCCTCCTTTTTCATAAGCTTTTTTGGTTCCGATATATCCCATCCCAAGATCGCCGTAGGCAGCCATCGCTACAAATTTCCCCGGACGCTCGGCTTTGGCGGCAAGCTGATACTCTACAAACAATTCTCCCGGCATATACAGGATTCTCGCATCGTTTACTTTCAGGCATCCGATATCGATTTTTTTACCGGCTTCGGATCTCTTTAGCCAAGCCATTTTGCGGGCGATGTCACTGTTTTTTGTCAGGGAGGCACCGTCGTCTGTTTTAAGTGATTCGCGCATGGCATACAGGTATTTGGCAGGTGGGATAGACACCGGTTCTGTTATCCAATCAATGCCGTTTGCGGTAACAGGCTCCATACGGATAGATTCCCAGGCCCTTTTCATGCCGTCTGCGAGTCTTTCAGCCAGAATCAAACGGTTTTCGTGTGAGCCGTCGTTGTATTTGCCGGCGGCAATATTTCCCCCTGCGCCATTAAAGTGTACATGAAGGGCCGCGGGGACCGCCAATTGCCTTAAAAACCTGGCCACT
>CAZAVR010000212.1:0-7068 GCA_964488435.1 uncultured Cytophagales bacterium
TTTCGGCCTCCGCAGAAATCTCCGCAGGCGCGAAAAGAAACTCTACGAGATGCTTTACCGGGTGGAATACCATTTCCACGACAGGAAATGTTTTTACTTCCCCGCCGGGCCTCCGCGCCACGATGACGGCCAGCTCCTTTTCAAATGGAATCGCCTGCTCCAGCACGCCCGGCGCATCAAATGCCTGGTCGAAGTGCTCCGGCTTTTCTATCTTCTGCACACCCCGACCGTCGTACCCGTCGCGCCCGAGCTTATGAAAAGCAGGGAGCAGGGAAAAATGCTTCCGGGCATCTTCCCTTGATTCCGTCAGCACGAAAGGGGCTGTCGGGATGCCATGTTCCAGGTAAAATTGTTTCTGGGCTCTTTTGTCCTGGATGATCCTCAGTACGGAAGGCTGCGGATAGACTTTTTTGCCTTCCTTTTCCAACGCTTCGAGCGCTTCGATATTTACTTTTTCTATTTCGACCGTGATGAGGTCGAGATCTTTGCCGAATTCGTAAACGGTCTCGTAGTCCTGGATGAAGCCTGTTCTGAAATACGGGGTAAGCTTACTGCAGGGAGCGTTGGGATCTCCGTCGAGTATACTGATGTCCAAATTCCAGTCTATGGAAGCCTGCAGGAGCATGACCCCCAGCTGCCCCCCTCCTAAAACACCTATTTTGGTAGAAAGCATGAATTACTCTTTCGAATCTTTTTACAAAAGTCGGGTAAAAACAGCAGAACAAAAAAGAATCAAAGCCCCAATTGCTCCCTATCGTGTCCGCTTACAATATTCCCGTCTTCCATTACGATCGTACGGTCGGTTGCGGCGGCGAATTCCGGGTCGTGGGTGACGACCAGCATGGTTTGGTGAAATTGTCCGGCGAGCTCTTTGAATATATTGAATACGATCTCCGAATTCTTCTTGTCAAGATTGCCCGTAGGCTCGTCTCCCATAATGATCAGCGGATCGTTGATGAGCGCCCTGGCAATGGCGACCCGCTGCTTCTGCCCGCCCGAAAGCTGGTTGGCCTTTTTTTGCGCATGCTGGTGCATGTCAAAAATCTGCAGCTTTTCCATCGCACGATGCTCGATTTCCTCCCTCGACAGCTTCCCAAGCTTCAAGGCCGGGATCATTACATTTTCCAGGACCGAAAATTCTTTCAGCAGGTAATGGAACTGGAAAACAAAGCCGATCTTTTCGTTGCGGATCCTTGCCAGCTCGTCGGGTTTCCGGCCTGTCACCAGTTGCCTGTCGATCATTAGTCGTCCTTCGTAATCCGTATCCATCGTCGAAAGTATATATAGCAGGGTAGACTTCCCGCACCCCGATTTCCCGACTACCGACACAAATTCACCCCGGTTCACGCGGAAAGAAACCCCTTTGAGCACTTTCGTTTTTTCAGGGCTGTAAAAGTATTTGGTAATACCCTGTGCTTCGAGGACCGTCGGCTGCTCCATTATCATTTGCCCCTGATGATATCGACCGGATCTACTGCGCTCGCTTTCCGGGCGGGGAAGAAACCGGCAAAATAAGTGGTTACCAAGCTGAAAACGCCGGCTATCAGGTAATATTTCGGGTTAAAATCCACCGGGAACGTTTTGATGGTGGGCAATGCCTCGGTTTCGAAAGGAATCCTTTCTATTCCGAGGCAGGCCAGGAACCCCAGCAAAATACCGGCGGCGCCACCCACGATCCCGATCGAAACCGCTATGGTCGTAAAAATCCGGTTGACGTCGCCGCCCGAAAACCCCGTAGCTTTGAGGATCGCAATGGTGTCCATCTTCTCGTAGATCATCATATTGAGAATGTTGTAAATACCGAATCCGGATACAATCAGCAGCGTAATACCAACCGCATAGCTGATCATGGAGCGTACGCCCGTGCCGGTCTCAAACTGGGCGTTGACAGTCTGAATGTCGTCTGCGTCCACTCCGAAAACAGCGCTGTATTCCTTTGCCAGTGCCGGCGCAATTTCGATATGATGAAGCTTTACCTGTATGTCAGTGATGTAGGATGCAGTTTGACCCGTCATTTTTTGCACCGTTCCGATCGATGCATAGCATTGCACGTTATCCAGATCGCCGAGGCCGGACTGGAAATATCCTACCACTTTAAGCTGAACCCTGCTGCCCTGGGAAGTAGTCGCCTGTACCACATCGCCTATCTCTGCCAGCATGCGGTCGGCTGCGCCTTTCCCGAGGATAACGCTGTTCGCGACATTTTTCAGGTCCATGAAATTCCCGGCGGTCACATAATCCGAAAACTTGAACAAACGATTTTCCTCCCCGACATCCACACCGTTTACGATTCCAAGCATATCGGTAGCGCCTACATTGAAGAAAACCCTGGAAGTGATCTTGGGCGCTACTCCCAACACCCTTTTGTCGGCACGCAGCGCGTTCATGATCGCCTCATTGTTGTAAATGCTCTCGCGGCTGGCGTTGGGCTTGAGCGACCGGATCATATTGTAGCTGCCGGCAAATGCCTGCACCCTGCCGACCGGCTGATCGGGATTGGGCTTGATGTCGTTATAAAGCCTGATATGGGGTGTCCGGTTGATCACAAGGCTGTCCAGCATGGTATTCAGCCCGTTCATGAATCCAAGCAATGCTACGAACATCGTGATGCTGAAAGTGACGCCTATCGCCGCCACAAGCGTTTGTCTGAACCTCGCAGCCATAAGCGATCTTGCGATCGATATGATTAAACCCGACTTCATAGCTCCGGCTTTACTATCTCTGTATTCTCGTCTATTCCACCCAGTATCTCTGCCTTGCGGTAGTCTTTCAGCCCTGTCTTTACAGGCAGCGTATCATGGCGGGCCGTAATAACGAGCGAATCACGGAACAAATAGGAACGGGGGAGCGTCAGCGCATTTTCACGCGTCTGCGTTACGATATTGGCTTCCAGGCTCAGGTTGGGATACAACACGGGCGGCGGAGAAACGAATCCGGCCTCGACCGTGAAGGTCTTGCTACGCTCGTCCATGATCGGGTAAATCCTGGTAACCGTCGCTTTGAATGTTTCTCCTTTGTAGCTGTCCATGCTCACCCATACGGCCTGTCCCCGGGCTACCTTCACGATGTCATATTCATCGACCTTCATTTCAAGCAGGAACTGGTCGCGGCTTCCGATCACCGCCAGGGGCGTCTGGGCGTTTACCATCTCGCCCTTTTCCTTCAGCAAAGCATATACTTTACCCTCGAGCTTGCTGCGCAGTACCAGGTCGCCTTCAAGCGCACGCGAGAGCGACAGGTTTTTACCAGCGCTTCTTTCGTTGAAATCAATTTCCCGTTTCAGGTCTTGGTATTGCATACGGGCGGTAACGTAAGCAGTGCGGGCGCTTTCAAAAGCCAGCTTTCTCTGTTCGAGTTCTACCAGCGTCCCCACCTGCTGTGCATGCAGCGCCTTCTGGCGCTCGTAGCGCAAGGAGTCGTTCTGCCACCTGCTCCGGGCCAGGCTGATATTGGCTTCCAGGCTTTCCAGCCTTGTCCTGTTGATCTGACGATCAGCATAAGAGCGCGTCAGCTCGGCAGATTCACGCCCTATCCGCGTAGATTCGTTGTAAACCGAAAGTATTGGCGTACCGGTCCTGACCGAATCTCCTTCCTTCACAAAAACCTCCTGGACGATCCCGGCCGCATTGACATAGGCCTGGTATTGGTCCAGGGCCTTAATCACACCCGAAGCGTAAACCGACTCCGATATACTTTCTCTTTTTGGGAAAGTCTTTTCGACAGTACCGCGACATCCGGCGACGAAATAAAAAATGAGCATACAGGCGTACAGACGGAGAGCCATCAGAAATCAGATATTTAATGCCCGAATTTAAGTTATCTGTGAGAGGGGATTGCATCTTTTTTTTAAAAATATTATATTGCCAAAAACCCTTGAAATAATACAATACCCTTTATCTGTTACTTAATACGATATGCATACCCTGGACGCTAGCATCAAACTGCCCGATAATCTTCATGACCTCATCACCTCTTTTTCTCAGAACAACGCTGTACTGTTTGCAGGAGCGGGAGTTTCAATCTCAGCCCAATTACCCAGTTGGAATACCTTTATAGATAAACTTCTAAATGAATTAGAAATCGAATACCCTAACAGCTCGTTCAAAAAAGCAAAAGAACTTGCCAAGCGGGGCGACTATATTTTAGCTGCAGAATTAATAAAAGAAGAAGCTGGTCGTAAACTATCAGATGAGATCGAAAGAACATTCTCGACGAGAAAAGAACCAGGACCGATACACAAGGAATTGGCAAGAATACCATTTTCATTTGCTATAACTACTAACTACGACCCCTTACTGGAGAAAGCATATAAAGCCGAAAATGAATCATTTAACTGGCAAAAAATTGGTGACTTCTTCAAATACATTAAAAAAAACAAATTTGCTATATTGAAACTGCACGGCGATTCTCTGATCGGCGATTCGCATATAATGGCTAAAAAAGACTATAATAAGTTTATGGGGAATTTTCTGATAAATCCAGTCTTATCCTCTTTTTTTTCTTACCGGACTTTTATTTTCCTTGGATACTCACTACAAGATCCAAATATTATTAAATTGCTTGAAGAAGGAAAATCTATTTTTAAAGATTATTTTGGCCCTCACTACATATTCCTTTATAAGTCAGAGATAGACCCACCTTACGTTCGCTTTCTAAAGAATAACTATAATCTTATTGTAATAGAATCGGATGACATAAAAAATCCAAATAAAACTGATGCTATGGCATCTTTTATAAGATATATTGGTGGAAAGTCTGCCTCGATATCCTATAATAGAAAGGAGACGACATTGATCAATTCCAACAAGTTCGACTTTAACAACATTATTAGAAATAGGTTGGAAGAACTTGTTACGGTTACAGGAAGTGACCGTATTTATCTTGCTTTCACCGGCCTTACAAAAAGAAGAACTACGCCTTCTATAGAATACATCTACCCAATGGAAAAAGGTAACGATAATTTTCTAGGCAAAAAAACCTTGACTGTAACAGAAGCAGAAAAACACTGTCCCTACTTTGATTTAGTACACTTACTATTCTACAGGTTTGGCCCCGACCCAAACTTTCTGTACATCCCGGACTCCAGTTCTGTTGAAAATTGGGACAGCAGCGAGAACCTTACCTCAATTATCTGCAAAGAAACTTATTCAAGTATTTGGGCACTTAAAAATCAAAAGAGATCCATCCTGATGGTTCAGCTCTTTTTAGATGGTACTTGTGTTGGTGTCCTATGGGTCGAATCTGATATTACTGACGCTTATACAAACGACCATTTGCGTATTTTACAAAGCGGAGCTTATATAATCGCATCCATCTTTAGAAAATTGGAGTTACGACTAATAGAAATAAAAAGAATTAATTTTAAAGATAACACAAGATCTTTTATAGATTTAATGAATAAAAATAGAGACATAAGCGCTCTAAATCTTCGCTATTTACTATATAAAATAGACTATAGAAATGGAAAATTAGTTGCACATTATCATCCAGATCACTTTAAGGATCGTTCCGGAGAATTTTCCTACAATTTCGACAGTGAAAGTTTTGCAGGGTATATTTTAAGTACTAATAAAAAGCATTTCATAGAAAATATTCCAGAAAAAAATGAGAATAAAAAACCAGGTAGCGTTATTTTCTCTGAGAGAGGAATTAAAGAATTTAATATTCCCATAGGAGGGTCATTATTTGGAACTCCCATCCGTGTTGGAAAGTATACATCCTTTGTATTAGTTGTATGGAGTTTAAATAAGGACAAAAAAGAAAACCCGACAACACTAACTTCCTATGAAACTGAAGCTATTGACAGGACAGCTTCTTTGATCGCAAATTCACCTTACAAAGAAGAGGATTTGGATGGCGGAAATCCCTTTGTAGAAGTAAGCGACTGGATAGATATCGTGAACCGAGAAGTAGACAAACTACTTAGTGGAAATAAGACAATAAAAATCCGCAAAGAATATGACAGACAGATATTTATCAACTCTTGTCTGGAACTACTGGTTTTAGCGGGATTGCAAAGGGTCAGATTGTATGTCTACATAGAGGAAGCAGGCAAATTTCTATGTATATCTTCGCTATCTACTCCTGAAGCAACATTAGACGGACAAGTGCAAAAGGATTTTTACGGCAGCTATACCACTGATAACTTGGAAAAAGGAAGAAGACAGATAGTTGCAGATGCAAACGATGAATATTGCCAATTTACGATCAAGCGGTTTCTGGAAAATCCTTACGCCATGCATCAGCATCGTTCTATGTTTAAAGAACTCGATGACAACACTCCATTCCTCGACAAAGACAAAGAAGGCCGATGGATCGTTTGTCCAATGGTTATGGAAAAGAGGGGAAAAACCACTCTAGTTGGATTTATTTCGGCAGATAATCACGTAAAATCAAGCCTCAATAATGATACGCTTAAAGAAAAAAAATCAAGCGAACTGGAGGATTACTTTCAACGATATGCTCTTGATGTGATCTCCAATTTTCTATACCGGACAGTTCATGCAACTCTTTGTCGGAATAAATCTGAGTTGTTAGAGAAGACTAAGAAGGCAGAAGCGGCGAAGCATAGTTTCATCAAAAAATAGCTGGCGACATTTCATTCAGCCCCCTTCTTCCAACGCTCAGCAGCCTTTATACTATAAGCCACAAAATTAGCCGCTGCCTTTTCATACGAGGCGTCTCCCTTTGACTGCCCCTCTTCATCAAGCGCATCCTGTGTCGTTTGCGATTCAAAAATCTTCGGGGAAACAAACGAATGGCCGTTCAGAACGCTGATCAGTTTATTGACGAGCGTAGTCATTTCAATACCGGGCCTTCTACCTCCCTTTCCGTTAGACACCCCGGCAAAAGCGAAAACCTTGTTATCGAACAGCGAATGAAAATGCCTGTTGCCGAGCTGATGAAACGCGTTTATTATTTCCCCGCCGGTAATCCAGTTGTACTCGGGCACGACAAACAAAACCAGGTCTGCCGCCTTCCAGTTAGAAATAAGCGTGTTCTGGAAGTCCGACAAGTTCTCAGCATCCACTTCACCCCTGCCTACCAACGGAATATCCGCATCTTCGA
>CAZAVR010000213.1:0-297 GCA_964488435.1 uncultured Cytophagales bacterium
CCGGCAGATTTGAGCAAACCGGACGGTGCGCGGAAGGTAATCGACGAAGTAATGGAGCAATTCGGCCGTCTGGATATCCTGGTAAATAATATGGGCGGCTCTGAAACACCGGGGGGCGGATTTGCAGTGCTTTCCGATCTGGATTGGGAAAACTCCTTCCAGACCAATCTGCTGGCACCGGTGCGATTGGATCGCGGTTTTCTCCCGGGCATGATGGAACGAGGCGAAGGAGTGATCATCCATATCGGGTCGATCCAGGCCAAATTACCTCTGTATGATTCTACACTCCCCTATGCA
>CAZAVR010000213.1:307-7064 GCA_964488435.1 uncultured Cytophagales bacterium
TGGTCAATTACAGCAAAAGCCTGTCGAACGAAGTTTCACCGAAAGGCGTGCGCGTGCTCACCGTGTCACCAGGCTGGATCATGACGACTGCGTCCGGAAGGATGATGGAACGCATCGCGGAGAGCTCCGGCGGCAGTGTTGAACAGGCTACTAAGGGGGTGATGGATGCACTTGGCGGTATTCCCTTCGGCAGACCTGCCTGGCCACATGAGGTGGCAGAACTGGTAGGTTTCCTGGTCTCACCCAGGGCAGCTTATCTTACCGGCACGGAATATGTAATTGACGGAGGCACCGTGCCGACTATATAGACATAAATGCATACAAAACCATTCTAATCAACTTTAAACATTATAATGATGAAACTACCTGACAACATAGCAGCCCTTGTGAAAGCGCAAAACGACCGGAACAGTACGGCATTTGCTGCCTGTTTTACCAAAGAGGCCACCGTTTCTGACGACGGGTCGTCCTATTCGGGGCCAACCGAAATCAGGCAATGGATACAACAGGCAATGGAGAGGTACACGATGCATTTGAAACCCGTCGATTTTAATCAAACCGAATCCGGAGGAAAACTCACCGTCGAAGTAACCGGCTCATTTAAAGGAAGTCCAGCCATTATGCAGTACCACCTTGAACTGGAAGGCACTGCGATTAGTTCGTTAAGGATTACGGGATAAGGTTTGCTTGTATAAATCAAAAGTTTCCACTTGCTTCTCTTGATTTAACATTGGTCATCACGCTGTGAGAAGCACATGCTCTTTATCATAATAATCCGCGAAACCATCGCTGATGTAAAATGGTTTCGCAGATTATTATGAAGTAAAGCTCTTAAATCCGGCTTTCGATCGCCGGAATACCTACTTACCTACAATGACCTTGTGTATAGTCGTGTGCCCCCGCTCCTCCACCGACAGCAAATACACCCCTGCCTGCATGGAGCCCGGAATTTGAAGAAACAGCGTTCCGTTTCTGGTATCGGAAGCGGTAAAATCAACGGACTTACCTTCAGCATTAAATAATTTCAATACTGCTTTCCTCGGTTCATCCAGCTTCACGGAGAAGCCTCCGTTTGTTACCGGATTAGGGAATATCTTGTAATCTCCTCCGAGCACCACCGAAGTCCAGCTATACGTCTTTCGTTGTCCGTCCATATCAAACTGACTAAGCCGGTAATAGCTCCGTCCCTTATAAGGAACTTCATCCACAAAGCTGTATTTTCTAAGCATTTCGACCCCTTCCAGCGCTGCTACCTGACCGATACGCTCTATCGTTTTGAGGTCGGTGCTTCTTTCCAGATCAAAACCGGCATTGTTAATTTCAGAGGTCGTGACCCACTCCAGGCGAACAGTTCCGTTTGGCTGCGCCTTTGCCGAAAAACTTACCAGAGAAACAGGCAAAGGATGGCCGTCAACTATTACCACCGCTTCTTTGGTATCTGAGCAGGCTCCTTCTGTACCTGTAACCGTATACTTTGTCGTGGAAGCAGGAGTTACCATTATAGCTGCAGTGATACTTGTTTCGGACCAGAGATAGTCAGTAGCCCCGGAAGCCGTCAGCGTGACCTCTGTTCCGGACGAAACACTGAGTCCTGGGTCTGCGGTGATATTTACACCAAATGCTCCCCTTTGCAATTCATAGGCTCCTATATCGGAAACCGTTTCACTATAAAACCGCGGGTTCCCGAGCACATCTGTTGTACCCAGTTCGGTTGCTGTAAGGGTCGGATCTCCGGCATTCAGCGCAGGCGAACACGGTTGCAGGCTTAGATCCCCCAGGGGACCGGTTCCGATATCCGGCTGGCTGACGAACAAAGGATCAACATTCTGATTATGTCCTGAACCGGAAGACAACCCCTGGACAATACTATAACTGATTTGTGGAATACTCTCAGCTATGTCATCAATATTCGCTTCGTTAGAAATCCCGGCAGTATTTCCCCAGATAATACTATTGATAATCGTGGGAGACGAACCGTTAAAATTGTAGATCGCGCCACCACCTGTGTTATCAACCCGGTTTCCTGAAAAAGAAGAGTTGATTATGGTCGGACTGGAGTTAAAACTGTTAGATATCGCCGCACCGTCATATTCGGACGTGTTAAGCTGGAATGAGCTGTTCAGGATGACAGGCGATGCATATTCATTGGCCATTGCCCCTGCCGAATACCCCTCATTGAAGTTAAACCGGATATTTTTCAAAACGGGATCAGACACGAGGTTCGCCATACCGCCGCCGGAATAAGCGAAATTGTTTTCAAACACGACGTTACTAATTGACGGACTGCTTTCATAACTGAACATACCGCCACCGTAGCCATAAGGAAATACAAGATCGCCGTCCATTGTCAGTGCATCTGCGTATCCACCTCTAATTGTGAACCCGTCTAAAACAACAGTCTCATTTATTTCCTGACCATATAGCGGCGTATTTCTTACTACATTGTATACGTTATTATCGGCATCCTCATCTTGCTGTACATTTCCGTCCAGTATAGTTGGATGCTGTACAAAATCTCTTTCGGAAAGGTCGAAATCCAAAGCCTCATCACCCTTAAAGCCACCATAAACCGCCAGACCTTCTCTCAATTCAAAACTCTTTGTACGAACATTCCATGATGGGTTCGTATTGCCAAATTCGTCGGCTGACGGATAATAGGTTCCTCCAGCGACCCATATCTCAGTGATCTGGGAACACTTCCGTGCAAGGGAAAGCGCCGATTCCAATGACGTAAATGCGTCAGACCAGGACAACCCGGTATTGACTCCGCCGGCGCCGGCATTCACGTAAAGCCGCGCAACACTCCCCGGGCAGCATACATCGTCTTCGTCGATCAAGCCGTCGTTATCGTTGTCTATACCGTCACAGACTTCTGTTTTGGGATGTACGGCAGGGTCGTTGTCGTCAAGGTCTCCACTACAAGGTGAAAATCCATCGCTGTCGTTGTCAGCCAGGTCGGCTGTATTGGCTACCGTTAAAATGGGATCAGGATTACCATCTTTATCCCCATTCATGCGTTTCGAGGCACATAGGTCAGCATCCAGTAAAAAAAGACCTGTTACGTGAGGAGCAGCCATTGAAGTTCCATCCATAAACGAATAACTTCCTCCTTTAAAGCAGGAAAGAATCCCCACACCTGGTGCGGCGTAGCTTACCGCCACGCCGAAATTAGAAAAGTCTGCCAAACCATCGTTCACATCCATAGCGGAAACCGAATAGACATTGGGATGAATAACTCTGCTGGGGCTAAAGAAATTGATATTCTTTCCGTCATTTCCGGCCGCAACTACTATTCTACACCTGGCAGCCAAAGCTACTACAGCTTCTTCCATGGCTCTGCTCGGCGGGGCTCCCAAACTCATGTTGACCACGTCCGTCGAGTTGGAGCCGAGAATACCTGCCACGTAATTAAGCCCGGCTATAAATGCAGAGCTGTTGCCGGAACCTCCGGCGTCCAGTACCCTAATCGCCACCACCGTTGCGTTGGCCGCCACTCCTACAACTCCTATACCATTATCCATGGCAGCTATCGTCCCCGCTACATGCGTGCCGTGTCCATTTTCGTCATCCGGACTAGGTAACCCGTCCAGGAAAGAGCGGGAGTTTACCTGATCTACATTCAAGTCCGGATGGTTCATATCAATTCCGCTATCAATTACCCAGGCTCGCTTTCCTGTGGCATCAGCCCCACCACCTACGCGGGCAACACCCCAGGGCATACACTGATAAGTCAGCGGAAGGGCAAATTCAATAGTGGCATTGGCTTCTGTATTGCTCAAAATAGCACTTCTGATGGTCGCTCCGGCAGCTTGTGTAATGCCTACAACTGGAATGGTGACCAATTCAGAATTAACCCCGTCACCTACACTCAGCGGGATAGTATTGTTGACATTGTCGACTATAATCACACCAACCGCTCCGGCAAGTTGAGCCCTGTAAGCCTTGAGACCGAAATCGCAAGTTCCCCTGTCTATCATTACAATTTTATTACCTGTAACGTCCGAAGGAGAAAGATCAACCGGGTCCGAAACCTCGCCACAAGCATCGGCGGGATCGGCCAATACCACCCGACCCGCGATATCTGTTGTTGTGCCAAAACTTGCCATCCCAATGTCAAAACTACCGATCCCGTTTACAACGAGTTGCGGGACCGAACAAGCTGCCGAAGGCGGCACAATGGTCGGCTTAATTACGGAAGCATACACTTTTACAACAGGCTCAACGTAATCAACCTGGACATCATTGCGGAGCTTCTGAGCTTCCTTATCGGTCAGACCGGTAATTGAGAACCCCTGAAGTGCTGTTTCATAAACATGCTTTACTTTGGTTCGGGAAATCCCGGCACTCCTGACGGTATTAAAAGCTTCTTCCCTGATGAGGTCTCTTTTTAGATTGGCGGTCACAGTTGCCCTCGTCCTTTGGACTGCCCTGCTTTGTTTTTTAAATACCACTATATATTGGCCAGGAATCTTTCTTTTGGGGTTCTTCGGATCGGCAGAAGACTGCAAGTTTTGTCCAGAGACCATGCTACAAATAAAAAAAGCAGCAAAAAAAAATAGAAAGCCTCTACCAGGGAGGGTAAGTATTCGTTTTCTCATAAAAAAATCAAAAAGTAATCAGAAGAAGTAAATCACAGAAGGTGTAGCGACATAATAAGATCTCTAAAAACACTTCATAACAAGCTTGCCTGTTTTATAACTCCGGAGCTTACTGCGGTCCGCCGGCCAGCGGTTGTAAATGAGGAAGTTTTAAAATGAGCATATTGCACATTATCAAGGATTTTTCGAGGCGCCCATAAAGCTAAAAGGCGATCGGGAGGATTTGCAAATACAAAGCAGAAAGAAAACATAACGCTTAAAAAACACACAAATGGACATTTCACCGGAAATATAA
Organism: uncultured Cytophagales bacterium; assembly: GCA_964488435.1. GTDB lineage: Bacteria > Bacteroidota > Bacteroidia > Cytophagales > Spirosomataceae > JBEBSO01. The sequence goes on from CAZAVR010000213.1 coordinate 5,201, forward strand.
TTGTAAATACGTAAAAAACACAGGACATCTCCGGAAATCTGACATGAGCATATTTCATCCGGCTTAAGCCGGCAGCGGAAACCGAAAGTAGAAAGTACTCCCCATTCCTGGTGTACTTTCCACACCCAAGGTTCCGCCCTGCGCTTCTATAAAGTCCTTGCTGATGGACAAGCCCAGCCCTGTTCCGCCTTTGATACTTCCGGGAACCTGAAAATATCGTTCAAATAGTCTTTGGGCATATCGAAGCTCAATACCCGGGCCGAAATCTCTCACGGAGAACACCATGTTACTATCCTCAATCGAGACGGTAAGTATAATACGGCTGTTTTGAGGTGAATATTTGATAGCGTTGGTAATAAAATTGATCAGTACCCAGCCTGTCTTTTCTCCATCGACATGAATCAGCGGCAAATGATGCGCCAGCTCTTTGCTCAAACTGATTTGTTTCTGATCCAGCTGCCATCTGGTGGCCTCGCCGGCGAGCCTGACGATCTCTTCCGGATCGGTGGGTTGCCTGCTCAACTGAATATTCCCGGTTTCTATCTGGGACATGTTCAAAAGCTCTTTCGTGATCTTAAGAAGTCTTTCATTGTCCTCCTGTACACTGTCAACAAGCATCATCTGCTCAGCGCTCAAGGCGCCGGTCTCCTGATGACGCAGGATATCCAGACTCAGTGCTATTGAAGAGATGGGGGTTTTCAACTCGTGGGAAACCGTCGCAATGAAATTGGTTTTGGCAAAATCAAGCTCCTTAAAAGGCGTGATGTTACGCAGCCAGATAAAATGCCCGATGAGTTTATGGTCTGTTTCTCCTGTCGGGATGATCTTAATCTCTATGATCTCTTTTTCAAAATAACTTTCCTTCTGATCGGCGAATATCTTCATAGGGCTTGTATCCCTCCCGCCGACCTCCGTGCTAAACAAATCCCTGATCAGCGTCCGAATCAAATCATTGGTCACCGCCAGTTCAGTGATGGATTTACCCAACATATCCTCTCTTTTCAAGCCTGATATGCGCAATGCCTGGTCGTTGACAAACAGGATCTTCCTGGCTTCGTCAATGCCAATGATCGGGTCATGGATATTGTTAATCAGTGTCTCTATGCGTTTGTTTTCCTTCAGTATTTTATCCAGCTTGCTATTGGCATATTCCTCCAGCTTTTGAGCCATTGTATTGAATGACCGCGCGAGTTCCCCCAGCTCACTATGACTCTCAAAATGTACGCGCTGGTCGTAGTTTTGAGCCGCGATTTCCCTGATACTCCGGCTGAGCTCCTCTATGGGATTGGCTATGCTTCCGGGAAGATTAATCAGCAGCGTAAAAGCAATGATAAAACAGAGTGTACCGGTTAAAGAGATCCAGACGACCGCAGATTCAGCGGTAGCATTTGCAACGTTACTTTTGCCCTCAATAGACTGCATATTAAGCCTCATCAGTTCGGCTATATCCTTCCTTATGGACGACCGCACTATTGTATCCCGGGGCTTGAGCAGGAGGCTGGCAAAGTGACGTTCGATCTGCGTGGTCACTTCTTTTTCGCCGATTTCAGTAATGTTCTGTTTCTGCTTTTTCAAGTTCTCTTCAAAATCATCCAAGGCAGTTGGTTCATCGGAAAAACCGTCCAGTGCGATGAGCATATTCCGCGAATATTGCAGCGTGTTGTAGTTGGCCTTCAGGATGTTTTTTGTGTCGTTCTTCAGACCATTAACATACCGGATACTCACTGCCGACAACAGCATAATGAGTAAGAATAAGAGTCCTACCCCAAACGTAAGTCTTGCCTTTATCTTCATTTATCCGTTCTTTATAGAGCTTCGTCCTGTTGGAATTCGTCTTCGGCGCATTGGCCAAGTACCCACCTGA